>JAKLQR010000272.1 GCA_022013235.1 Thermodesulfovibrionales bacterium
ATCTGACACAGAAAATTTACGGGGAACTTCCAGTAAACCCTCGTAGACATCATCATCAATAGAAAGAGTCAATTTCCTTCTCATGACCCACCTCCCGACTTAATTTTAATTAATCGTATCATTTTCTATACGTATTGTCAAATAATAATTTATTACGTGAAGTGTTGCAGTTATGACCAATATATATCAAGTTATCAGGGAGCGTCCGGCGGGCACCCCCGCTATCGCGGGGGAAACCCACCGGGCCGCCCCTTTTCCTGCAAAAACACTGTGATCGGCTTCGTAGGATTCGATTTAAGACCCGTTCTCTTATGAGGGCATACCTAAGGGTACCCACCAAACATGGACGCAATGTACACTGGCTCGGTCAGCGGGAGAGCGGGAGGGTCCCGCTTCCCTCGCTCCACTACTTCCTGTAATAGAGATTTTCACACTAAGTCTTACAGTAGTGAATTATATTGCAAATCAACATATCAGGATTATGTTCGACAAAGAAGTTGAAAAACGCATGCAATTAGGCCACGAAAGAGAGTAATTATTCGATTGTAAAACTTCAACAATTCATATATATTATTTTTGGTAGAAAAAAATTTAAAAATCTTATCAACTAACAGAAAAGGAGGAAGAAGTGAAACGGTATGCTTTTATACCAATAGTGATATCAATTATTAGTTTTTTGTTGGTTACATGGTTACCATGTAAGGCAGATGATAGCGTGATAAATGCTTGCTACAAGAAAAAGAATGGTCAGCTTCGTCTTGTTAGCGACCCAAGTCAATGTCTTAAATCGGAATTACCTATTTCTTGGGGTGGGGCAGTTGAACCGCAACCATCAGGGGTTCTACCTGTTGGGGAATCATGCTGGCAGATGCAATTTCTTTCTGAAAATGCATGGACGGGGATCTTGAGGTTACAGGTTGCTAAAATAGCAGGTGAACACTATTTAATGAGTGGAAAAGCTTATTCAATGGACCCACCTCTTGAAACGATCATTCATGGAAATGCAGAACTTATAAACGGAGATTTGAGGATGACGCTTATACACTCTAACAGCGATATTGATTGGGCAACGCATGAGACATATGATGTTGTTCTGAATCCAACAACACTAAATGGTTCTTTTAAAGCAGTTGGTGTTTCTGCAAAAGAAGGTGAAGCATGGACAGAACAAGAATATCTTTCTGGTACATTAACTTCTATGCAGTGTCCATAGTTCTAATTACAGATAAAGAATTTTCGGGAGAGAGCATATTTGACTCTCTCCCTTTTTATCTTTTTGACTATGATTTATCTACAACTACTGGGAGGATTGAATTAGGAAATACAGCCCTGCATTTTTGTTCTCTTATTTCAACATTGCTACCGAAAATCATCAATTTACTTTCTCTTTGGCTTGCAACACTTGTAGGTGTTATGCGCACTCGACCGCTAATAGGTACGGAGCGTTTGTTATGAAGAAGTCGACTATTCATCTGATATTGTCTGATAGGTAAAATCCAATCTTATATCTAAAAAGGCCCAGAATACACCCCTTCATAAATCCATTCACTTGCAAATTCTTTTATCAATTCTTTTTTAACGCACTCTCTTTTTTCAACAACATCTAAAAAAAAGTCTTTTATGGTATACACCAACTTCTTAACATATGTATACTCATAGACCTTCCTATATGTGCATTTGAAACCTTCAGCCCTTTCTTTACCAAACTCAGCTATAACCTCAGCTAAACGCTCGGTACTCAGCTTATAAATTTGTCTAATCTGACTTGCAGTAAATGATTTCTTGAAATTAAGAGTCTCATACTCGTACCCCTTACCGATATATTTCCCAAGATACCCGACGATCTTCCATAATTTCATACGAATCTTAGGAGCCGAAATTTTCACAAAACCCAATCCCCAAGACTTTGCTATATCTTCTGAAGAAAGGGGCAATTGGGCAATTGGGGTCAGGTCTTGTTTCTTGCAATTGCTTTTATCCCCTTGCTCACTGCTCTGCTGATTGTTGAGTAGTGTATGCCAAGATACTCAGCAACTTCTTTCTGGCTATATCCATATTCAATGACAGCTTTGATTATCTTTGGTGAGCTTTGATGTTTGTCTTTTATATCTATTCCCTTCAAAACTTCTCTTAGCGTTGGCCTGCCAATATACCGCATGGGTTTCGGTATCTCCTTGATGTCCTGATGTCCTTTTACATACCCAATCAGTTTTTCTACGAAAGCTTCCTCTCCAAGGATACTCTGCCCTTTGACCTCATTCCATATCCCTCTCTCAGAAACACCCGCCTCAACAAACTCCTTGTATTTCTTCTCAGCCTGCCTCCTCTTTACACCAAATTGTCCTAATATCCAGTCCACAGTTAAACAGGAATGAGGTTTCTCATATCCCACAGTCCCCCGATAACTGCTCCACTTCCACTCCTCAGGCTTCTTCACTGTTTTCGCCCTTACAGGGTTCAGTGCCACATATCTACTTACTTCAAGAAGATAGCTTTCCTTCTGTATCACAATGGCCTTGTATCTGCCCTGGAATATATGGCCTGCCCTGTGATGCCGCCTGTTGAACTGCTGGGTATATACTCCATTTACCTGTCTCATCCCCGTTGAAAGGTTCCCTTCAGGTGTCTCGACAATCAGGTGGTAGTGGTTATTCATAAGACAGTATGCATGACATATCCAGTTATACTTCTTATTGACTAAGGTCAGGGTGTCAAGGAAATCACTTCGGTCTTTTTCATCACGAAAGATTGGTTTCCGCTCATTGCCCCGTGATGTTATGTGGTACAACGCTCCGTCGTATTCTATCCGTAAGGGTCTTGCCACAAAGCTAGTGTATCATACACATCTTTATATTGCAAATTACAAGACCTGACCCTATTGTATTCTTCGGTACTATCAATCTTTTACCCATTTGTATTCTCCTCACTTAATTTCTTTATATGTCATCATTACTTTCGGCCCTAACAATGATTATACCGATAGTCGTTTTATTATTCATCTTTATTAGTTGAATTGATTTAACATTAGAATTAGTACTCCGCGCAACTATATCAGCTTTAGAATGTGTTGAGTTCAGGAAGTAAATCACACTTTTTGAATCATATCAAAATGCAGTCTTTGTTCACGGTTTGTTCACGGTTTAATTTTACATAATATTTTGATAAGTGATTGATATTAAAGGATATTTATGGTGCCGAAGGCGGGATTTGAACCCGCACAGCCTTTCGACCACTAGACCCTGAACCTAGCGCGTCTGCCAGTTCCGCCACTTCGGCAATCTATTATTATACGTTTCTGCTTCAAAAAAATCATTACCACCATACCGGCAATCCCTCGGTCTTTGTCACGAGCCATTTCGTTCTTTCCTTCTCAAGGGTGAACTTCATATGGACGGGGTTCGGCAAATCGCCGAGAATGTATCCCGTCTCGCTGCCGATGGTAGCAACAACCCGAACATCCACCTCCGCGGTGGCGGTTTTTTCTTTCACCACTATATCGAGGTTCTCATATTCGATCTTGATATCGTTCATTTTCTGAAAGACCCGTTCCATGCCTTCTTTAATGTAAAGATAGCTGAGTCCGTAGTCATCGAGATAGTTGAAGGATACCTTCTCCATCACCTCATCGATATGCTCCTGTTCGATTGCGCGGGCGCCTTCCCTGAAAAGTTTTTTTATCCTGCTTTCATCAGAAGGCCAGAGAAAATAGAGTATTACCGGGAGGAGCAACAAAAGAAAGAGAAATATAATGGTTTTTTTGCTCATAGTGGACCTACTCTGTTACCGCGATAATTGCATTCTTAACTACCTGCAATAGTTTGTTCAGGTTCTGCTCGCTGATTATAAGGGGAGGCATAAGAACGATGACGTTCCCGAGAGGTCTTATGAAGACCCCGTTTTCCCGTGCATGGTATGCAACACGCCATCCAATTTTTTCAGACCAGTCATATGCCTGTTTAGACTCTTTGTCTTTCACAAGTTCAACGCCAGCCATCATGCCGGCATTCCTTCCCTCTCCCACATGACCGAGTTCAGAGACATCTGAAAGCCACGATTCGAGTATCCGGATTTTATTCTTCATTCTATCGAGAATCTCTTCCTTCCCGGAAATATCCAGACAGGCGATCGCTGCCGCGCAGGCAAGAGGGTTGCCGGTGTATGAATGGCCATGGAAGAATGTTTTTAATTCTCTGAATTCACCGAGAAATGCATCGTATAGTTCATCGGTTGCCACCGTTACCGCAAGAGGCATATATCCGCCGGTTATGCCTTTCGAGAGGCAGAGGAGATCCGGAACAACCTCCTCGTGTTCGCAGGCAAACATTTTGCCCGTGCGTCCGAACCCGGTTGCTACTTCATCTGCGATCATCAGTATGTTATATTTGGTGCAGAGCTCTCTCACCCCTCTCAGATATCCCGGAGGAGAAGTGATCATGCCGCCTGCAGCCTGTATGAGGGGCTCGATGATGAGGCCGGCAATCTCTCCTGCATGGAGCGAGAGGACCTCTTCCATTTTTGCGAGGCAGGCAAAGCTGCATTCAGGAAATGTTTTGCCAAGCTCACACCGGTAACAGTATGGTGACGGCGCATTGAAGGTTTTAAATAAGAGCGGGCCAAAAGCCTCGTGGAATATCCCGACTCCGCCAACGCTCACCGCGCCGATTGTATCGCCGTGGTATGCATTGTTCAGTGACAGGAAGGCATGCTTTCCTTCGATGCCCTTATGCTGCCAGTACTGGAAAGACATTTTAAGGGCAACCTCGACCGCAGTGGAACCGTTGTCGGAATAAAAGATTTTTGAGAGGCGTGAAGGATGAGGGATGAAGGATGAATTTACAATCTTCATAAGCTTCTCTGCCAGTTTTATCGCGGGCACATTGCTCAGACCCAGCATCGTGCTATGTGCAATATTATCCAGTTGCTCTTTGATCGCGTCGTCGATCTCTTTTTTCCTGTGGCCGAAAATATTCACCCAGAGGGAAGAAACTCCATCGAGGTACCATCTTCCGTATATGTCTTTCAGAAAGCATTCCTTACCTTCGGTAATGATAATCGGCGTGTCTTCAATCCACTCCTTCATCTGGGTAAAAGGGTGCCAGATATATCGCTTATCGATTTCTTCGAGATGTCTGTTGTCCTCAAGAATTCCCATTCCCAGTTTCCCTCCTCAACTATACCATACCGGATTTTCCTATCAATATCCGCGCTATGCCTGCATAATCTTTTTTCAAAGTAATATCTCTCAATCCTCCCTGTGCCGCAATATGGCAGACAGCTTCCGACTGACCGATACCTAGCTCAAACATTATGAAGCCGTTCTTCTTCAAATGATACTTTGCCTTTGTGAGAATGGCGCGGTAATACTCAAGGCCGTCTTCTCCTCCGTCCAGCGCCTTACCAGGCTCCCATATGCGTATTTCAGGCTGCAGATTTTTCAGATCATCATGTTTGATGTAGGGAGGATTAGAAATAATCAGATCAAACAGGGTATTTTTTCCGAGGGGTTCAAAAAGATTTCCCCGGATAAACTCTGCGTTGTGAATATTGTTCAGCACAGAATTTTCTTTCGCGTATTCAAGGGCAACCTTTGATGTATCGGTTCCACAGACCTGTGCCTGCGGGAATGCTGCAGCAAGTGCGAGGGCGATACACCCCGATCCGGTACAGAGATCCAGAATATTACCCCTCCACCCTTCCCTCTTTGCAGAGGGGAGAGGAGGAGGGAGATTTTCGTCATCCTGTGAGATACGGGTCAGCAAATTCACTGCTTCTTCCACCAGCAGTTCCGTCTCCGGTCGTGGTATCAGCACCCCCTGTCCGACCTTTATCTTCAAACCCCAGAAATCAACAGAACCGAGGATATACTGCAGAGGTTCTCTCCGCGCTCTTCTCTTTGACAGTGCGCGTATCGATTCCAGAATTCCATTCTTCACTTCAGGGTTGTCCCCGTACAAGACAGCTCTATCGGCAGCCATACAGTGTGAAATGATAATTTCTGCTTCTCTCGCCGGACTATCCATGCCGGTTTTTTCGAGATATTCTTTTGTTTGTCTTAGCACATCAAGAAATTTCATATCTTTCAGATACCATGAGAGAACAATCGGTTTGCGCCTCGTTCCTCTTGCTTATTGTAAAGCTTTCATTATTTTTAAAAAAGCTGCATAACCTGCACACCGACATTCTGAGCAACCAAGACCGCTGATCATAACGCCGTTACAATCAAAACAAACCCCGCTACCATGAGGAGTGCGCCGAGTAACCGCTCTTTAAAGTGCTTCTCCCTGAAGAACAGATATCCATAGACAACTCCGATGAGGATGCTGATTCTTTTCACCGAAATCATGTATGCAACCTGCACAAGGCTGATTGCAATCATGTGAGAAATGATCATGCACGAGGAAAAAAAACCAGGGGCTACGAGCTGCTTGTACGCGCCGGATGTAAAAAAATTCTTTACCTCTGATTTTGCACACCAGACTGCAACCGGGGTAAAGACCAACGTCAGAGCAGTAAAGTATGTAATTCCGAAAAACAGCGGAGACGAGTGCTCTATGGCCATTTTACCCAGAGGCGAGGTGAAACTGTAGAGAATCGAAACAGCGAGCATGAGGATCGATCCGCGTTCTCTCGCAATCGCCTTCAGCGGTTCCAAAAAGCCTTTCCGTATTTTGGTAATATTCAACGTATAGCTACCCACCGCGAGAAAAAATATTCCGAATCCTCCTCTCAGCGATATCTCTTCTCCCAGAATAAGGTGAGACACAACAATCAGCAAAAGCGGGGTGAAAGAGAGAAACGGCAGGGTAAGGCTGAGAGGCGAACAACGCAGCGCTTTTATGTATAAAATCAACGCGATAACCTCCAGGGGGAGAGCGAGCAAAAAGGCTTTAAAAAATGTGCTGTCGAGTTCCGGCACCGGAACCCGGAAAAACAGCAGTAACAGCAGCGGCATGGTGAAGACAAGCCTGAACCACGCAACGAGATACTCATTGGTGTTTCTGAGCGCCTTTTTTGTAAGGGCATCACTCGTTGCAAGGGTAAAGGCGGAAATAAGAGCATAGAAAATCCAAAGGTGCGCCATCCATACATCATAATGCAAACAAACACTTTTTCATAAGACCTGACCTGTTTTCCCGATTCAAAATGAATATCTGACTAAGGGCCCATGTTGATTATTGATACGTATTTTTACGTAGCAGATTGACTCATATTGTTGAAAAAATTACAGAATTGCAGCATTTCGCATAATATTTGTTGACAGTCATTATGTTCTGTGATAAATATTTATAGAGTATATGAAATTAAGTATTAACAGGTATGAATGTCTTTAATATCGTTTTATTACTCACACTTTAAAGAAAGGGGGATTTTATGGCTGTTTTGACGCGCAGAGACTTTTTGAAAGTATCAGGAGCAACTGCTGCTGGCCTCACCCTGAGTCAGCTTGGGTTCGACCTCACGCCTGCACAGCTCTATGCAGCGGAACTCAGAATCAAAGGTGCAAAGGAAACTCCCACAATCTGCTGCTACTGTTCAGTAAGTTGCGGAATCCTGGTATCGACAGACAAGAAAGGAAAGGTTATTAATGCTGAGGGCGACCCTGATCACCCCATCAGCGAGGGTGCACTTTGTGCAAAAGGAGCATCAAGTTATCAGATTGCAGTGAATGATAACCGTCTTAAAAAGGTTCGCTACCGTGCTCCCAACAGCAGCTCATGGAAGGAGGTCAGCTGGGAATGGGCATTGACCAAAATCGCTGCAAATATCAAAAAGAGCAGGGACAAAAGTTTTGTCGAAAAGAACAAAGACGGCAAAGTGGTGAACCGGACCGACGGAATCGCATCCGTTGGCAGCGCCGCAATGGATAATGAGGAATGCTGGCTGTATCAGACATTCCTGAGATCACTCGGCCTTGTTTATATTGAACATCAGGCCCGCATATGACACAGCGCCACTGTAGCGGCTCTGGGAGAGTCGTTCGGACGCGGCGCAATGACAAACCATTACATCGATTTCAGAAACGCTGATGTCATCATCAACATGGGTGGCAACGTGGCGGAAAACCACCCTGTCTCTTTCAAATGGATTCAGGATGCCCGTAACAAAGGAGCTACTTTCATTCATGTTGATCCACGTTTTACCCGTACATCTTCGAAAGCTGATATTTTTGCTCGTCTCCGTTCGGGAACGGATATCGCATTCATCGGCGGAATGATCAAGTATATCCTCGACAATGAACTATACGATGAGTTCTATGTGAAGAATTATACAAATGCCACATTCATCGTAAACGATCAATATGGGTTCGACGACGGCCTCTTTGCCGGATACGACCCGACAAAACGTTCCTATGATAAAGCGAAATGGTCCTTTGTAAAAGATGAAAAAGGCATCCCCAAAAGAGATATGTCCCTCAAGGATGACAGATGCGTACTCCAGATCCTTAAGAAACATTACTCCCGGTACACCATGGAAAAGGTTGTCACCATAACGGGAACACCACAGGAAGATTTGGAGAAGGTATACAAGGCATATTCAGCAACAGGCGTCCCTGACAAAGCAGGAACTATTCTTTACGCAATGGGTTGGACACAGCATACAGTCGGAACTCAGAATATCCGCTCAATGAGTATTGTTCAATTGCTGCTTGGCAACATGGGAATTGCTGGCGGCGGAGTGAATGCGCTTCGCGGTGAATCGAATGTTCAGGGGTCAACAGACCACGCCCTCCTCTTCCATATCATCCCTGCATATTTGCCTACCCCTAGGGCAAAATTGCAAACACTTGCCGATTATAATGCAACAACTCCAAAAACAGATGATCCCAGGAGCGCAAACTGGTGGCAGAACAGGCCGAAATATATAGCAAGTCTTTTGAAATCCATGTTTGGCGATAAGGCTATGAAAGACAATGATTTCGGCTATTCCTGGTTGCCGAAGCTTGAGGATACGCAGAATGCATCCTGGTTAGTGTTATTCGATGAAATGTATAAAGGGAAGTTCACCGGTTTCTTTGCCTGGGGCATGAACCCAGCCTGCTCAGGCGCAAATGCCGGTAAAGTGAGAGAAGCATTGACAAAACTCGACTGGATGGTAAATGTCAATGTCTTTGATAGTGAGACCGGCTCTTTCTGGCAGGGACCGGGGATGGACCCCAAGAAAATCAAGACTGAGGTTTTCCAGTTGCCATGCGCAGCTTTCCTTGAAAAAGAGGGCAGCATCAGCAACAGCGGCCGATGGAGCCAATGGCGCTGGAAGGCAACAAATCCTCCGGGAGATGCTACGCCTGACAGCGAGATCATGTATGAACTCATGAAGAAAGTAAAGGCACTTTACAAGAAAGAGAAAGGGGCGTTTCCTGATCCAATTTTAAACCTGAAGTGGGACTACGAAACAAAAGGAAAATTCGATATTCACACAGTTGCGAAGGAAATTAATGGGTACGATCTCACCACCGGAAAACTGGTGGCTAACTTTACCAAATTGAAAGATGACGGAACAACCTCTTGCGGGAACTGGCTATATTCCGGCAGCTATACAGAAGACGGCAATATGGCTGCCCGCAGGAAGAAAGACGACCCAACCGGTCTTGGTCTTTTCCCGCAATGGGCATGGTGCTGGCCGGTCAACCGGAGAATCATTTACAACCGCGCTTCTGTTGATCTGGACGGCAAACCGCGCAATCCGGCAAAGGCCGTTATAAAGTGGGACGCTGAAGCCAAAAAATGGATCGGTGACGTGCCGGACGGCGGATGGCCTCCGATGGGTACAGAAGGTTTCTATCCGTTTATTATGAAACCAGACGGGGTTGCTTCAATCTTCGGCCCCGGTCTGGCAGATGGCCCGTTCCCAGAGCATTATGAGCCGCTGGAATGTCCAATCGAAAAGAACATCATGTCTAATCAGAGGATAAACCCTGTTGTCAAGATCTTAGAAGGAGGACCTGATACCTTTGCAACATGCGATCCCAAGTACCCTTTTGTATGTACTACCTATAGGGTAACAGAACACTGGCAGACAGGCGTTCTCACACGCTGGCTGCCGTGGCTGGTTGAAGCTGAGCCCCAGATGTTCTGCGAGATTAGCCAGGAGCTCGCAAAATTAAGGGGGATTGAAAATGGCGCCAAAGTTCTGGTTGAAACCTCCCGCGGAAAAGTGGAAGCGACCGCGATTGTTACTTTGCGCCTCAAACCTTTTGTCATTGCAGGTCAAACGGTTCATTTGATAGGACTTCCCTATCACTTCGGCTGGCTGCATCCGAAAGACGGCGGTGACAGCGCAAACCTGCTTACCCCGACAGTCGGTGATCCGAATACTATGATTCCCGAGTCAAAGGCATTCATGGCAAACGTGACAAAAATAACGGCCCAAAAGGCCGGGAAAGCATAAGGGAGTTGATCATAAATGGCTTTGAAAACATTTTTCATTGATACATCAAAATGTACTGCTTGCAGGGGTTGCCAGATAGCGTGCAAACAGTGGAACATGAACCCGGCCACCAAGACAGTGCAGCGGGGAAGTCACCAAAACCCGGAAGACCTTAGTTTTGTCACTTTCAAGCTGGTGAGGTTCAGCGAACTTGAAGTGGATGGGAAGCCGAAATGGTATTTCTTCCCAGACCAGTGCAGGCACTGTATGACGCCTCCGTGCATGATCACTGCCGAGTCGTTAAAGTACAAACATATCGCGAAAGATGAAAAGACCGGCGCGGTGGTGTATAATCCCAAAATCAAGGTCAAACCAAAAGATGCAAAGGCAATCAGAGAGTCCTGTCCCTGGGATATACCGCGATGGGATGAAAAAACCCAGGGTATGGCGAAATGCACAATGTGTATCGACCGGGTAAGAGAAGGAATGCTGCCGGCCTGTGTTAAAACCTGCCCAACGGGAGCCATGAACTTCGGCGACAGGGACGCAATGCTCGATATGGCGAACAGGAGGCTCGAACAACTGAAGAAACTCTATCCGAAAGCCCAGTTGCTGAATGCGGATTTCCATCAGGCAGTCTACCTCGTAATAGACGATCCGCAGAAATATCACAAATACGCCCTGCTCCAGAAGCAGGAAATGACAAGGATTGCAGCCATTAAAAAAATGATCAGGCATATAGCGGACTTCGTGCCGCTTGCAGGCTAAGCACCAGCTTATCTAACAATAAGGAAACGGCCTGTTTCGGGATTCCTTGAGGCAGGCCGTTTTCTTGTGTACAATGGACGAGGGGAAAGAACGATGAGAGAACTGGCGGAAAATCTCAGAGAAAGAAAACCTGCGTATGCAGAGTTTATTGATTTTTATGAACAAATAAGCATGGCGCAGGAGCAGGCAAAAAAAGACCTCGTCAGCACCCCGTTCAAATCCGCCAAACCCGGAATCGAAGCGGAGCTGAAAGAAGGGTTTCCGCTTCTTGATAAACCGGAGATCCCTGTTGATGTCCCTTCTTCTGTGTCACTCTTCAAGAAACTGCTTGAAATCGGCAGGCACGTGAACCAGAAGTTACAGCAGAATATAGAGAGTATCGAACACGCAATCAGCAGCGAACGTCTGGACATTGGAGAACAGGTCAGACGACATTCTGACGAAATATACAGGGATGAAATAGCCCTGCATGCAAGGATCGAACGCTCCGTTCTCAAGTTTCTTGTTCACATGAGCATCCAGCCTTCGCTGCAGCTTCTTGGTGAGCAAATCAAAGATACAGTGGATACCAGGAGCTGGCTGAGAGGATATTGTCCTGTATGCGGTTCTTTACCCCTGGTTTCTGCCCTGAAAGGTGAAGGCCAGCGTTTTTTCCTGTGTTCTTTCTGCAGTTTCGAATGGCAATCCGAACGGTTAAAATGTCCCTTCTGTGAAAACAATGACCATCAGACACTGCACTATTTTTATGCAGAAGGCGATGAAGCCTGCAGGGTCGACCTGTGCGAAAAATGTAAAACGTATATCAAGACTATTGATACAAGAAAACTCTCTTATGAACCGGACCTGCATCTTGAGGATATCGCCACAATCCATCTCGATATCCTTGCTTCGGAAAAGGGGTTTTCCAGACCGGTATCCTCACCATGGGGGATGGAATAACCGCTTGTCTGTATCTGAAAAACCCTGCGATTTTCAGCAGGATACTTTAACCTTTCAAAATGCACATGATATAATGAACTACCCCGCAGCAGAGCTGCGAGGTATCAAAGATGTCATTCCGGCTTGTCCGGAATCTTTCTTTGCATTCCTGTATTGTCTTATATAATATATGCTTCGGAAGGATTCCCGACAAGCGGGAATGACAGAATAAGGAGAACAGTAACCCCGATGCAGAGCATCGAGGAATTCTTTGATTAAAAATTGAAGATAATACTGTATGTCTGATACCATATGATTACTGAACAGGGAGATCAAAAAAATAGTATTCTCCGCCTGTTGAAAGAAGCGGTTGAAGCCCTTCCCATAGGAATAACCGTCAGCAATGAATACGGACAAATCCTCTACGTCAACCACGCAGAGGCAATAAATCACGGATATACAGTAGAAGAGCTGATCGGAAAAGACTGCAGGATTTTTGCGCCCGAAAAACTCTGGAGTTCCCTGTCTTTTGACGAAATACATCTGAAAGGCATCTGGAAGAGAGAGAGTATCAATATCAGGAAAAACGGCGGGTTATTCCCTGTCCAGTTGATATCTATTGCGGTGAAAGATGCAGAAGGAATCCCGGTCGGTATCGTTGTTGCCTGTGAGGACATTACCGACCGGAAAAAAGCAGAAGAAGAGCTCATTCAACGTCAGGAAGCGCTCCGTCAAATGGAGAAGATGAAAGTATACGGGCAGCTGACCGCCGGTGTTGCGCATGAAGTAAGAAATCCGCTCAATGCCATTCTCGCAATAACCGAAGCATTATTCCTTGATCTCGGAGACAAGCCGGATTTTCAATCCTATCTCGCGCATATCCGCATACAGGTCGACAGGCTTTCACGCCTTATGGAAGATCTGCTCGAACTCGGGAAACCCCTCATCCAATCGCGTCTGAAAAAAGAGTCTTTATTTGACATCCTGCATTCCACAATTGAGCTCTGGAATCAATCACCCCCGTCACTTTCTCATAAAGTCCAGATTGATGTCCTTAGTGCACAGAACCATCTGCATGTCATTGCCGACAACCAAAAACTTCAGCAGGTCTTTTTCAATTTATTGGAAAATGCATCACAGCATAGCCCTGAAGGGAGTGAGATAAGGATAAAGGTCCTCAAACAACATGGCAGCACTGCTCTGATCTCTGTGACGGATGAGGGCACAGGAATACTATCTGAAAATCTTTCCAGGGTTTTTGAACCGTTTTATACGGTGCGCAAAAAAGGCACAGGTCTCGGTCTGAGCATTGTGAAACATATCGTTGAAGCCCATGGCGGCCATGTTAGAATCCGGAACAACGATCTAATGCCCGGCTGCACTATCGAAGTCAGTTTGCCAATCATCGAGGAGGAAAATGCATGAAAGCGAATATACTGCTTATCGACGACGAAGACTCGGTCCGTTTTGGATTTTCCCGGTATCTGTCGAAAGCAGGCTACAGTGTTCAGGAAGCGGCCTCCCTCGCCGCTGCACAGAAGACGCTTCTCTCTCAGCGATTCGATGCAGTCCTGCTTGACCTCAACCTTCCCGAAGGGAACAGCATCGACTGGATCAGCGAACTGAGAGAGAATTATCCTGATCTCTCAATTGTGGTCATTACCGGGTTCGGTGACGTCCCTACTGCAGTCGAAGCCATGCGCCGGGGAGCAGATAATTTCCTGACGAAACCCGTCAATATGGCGGATTTGGATCTCTATCTCAAGAAGAGCCTCGAACTCGGAACCCTGAGAAGAAAAATTCTCACTAACCAGAGACTTGCGAAAAAAGATACCCTGTATTTCGGTACAAGCCCGGGAATAAGGAAAGTCCGTGAACTTATTGATCTTGCAGCACGCAACACTTCCCCTGTCATTCTCCTGGGAGAGACCGGCGCGGGAAAGGGGGTTCTCGCACGATGGGTCCATGAGCACAGCGCATGCAGTGCAGCGCCCTTCGTTGAGCTGAACTGCTCGAATCTCAGAGGCGATTTGCTTGCCAGTGAACTGTTCGGCCATGCGCGCGGCTCTTTCACCACCGCTGTGCAGGACAGGCAGGGACTCATAGAGATAGCAGACGGCGGCACCCTTTTCCTGGACGAAATCAGCGATATGGATATCAGCGTCCAGGCCCAGTTCCTCAAGGTTATCGAAGAGAAACATTACCGCAGACTCGGCGAGGTAAAGATGAGGAGGAGTGAATTCAGACTGATCTGCGCATCAAACCGCGATCTCATCGAAGAGATACGGGACGGAAACTTCCGCAAGGACCTCTATTTCCGGATCAATGTTTTTCCGATCCTGATCCCTCCCCTTCGTGAGAGGCCCGAAGATATTCCGGGACTCGTCCGCGATCTCCTTGCTTCATTGGGAGCATATGATACTGAAATATCGAAAGAGTGCATGCAGTTGCTTGAACAGTATCAATGGCCAGGGAATATCCGTGAACTCAGGAACGTCCTTGAGCGGGCCCTTCTCCTTTCCCAGGGAAAACAGTTGAGTCCGGAACATCTTATAGGCCTGGATTCTTCCCCGATATCTGTTGATCACACGAAAGATACAAGCGACCTGACACAATTAGAAGAATCTCATATTACAACCACCCTGCAGCGGTTCAAGAACGATACCAAGAAGGCTGCAGAAGCTCTTGGTATCTCCCGTGCAACCCTTTACCGGAAGCTCAAAAAAATTCAGAACAAATAACCCGACTCCCTTTGACCGTTCATTTCCCGGCAAAAAACCTTCTCATCCTGTCGATACATAAATTGCGAATGTATTCACGAAACTGAGAACGTCACTCGACCAATGAACACACAATATTATGGATTTTCACGGTTTCAAAGCTGAAAATCGTCTGGCATCTATTTTGCTTAATTTATGCTTAAATATACAGTGAGGGCCTTAATCATGACACTGATTAATGTGCACCTGTAAAAGGAGCGTTTCATGACAAAACATGTCTTACTGATCGACGATGAGCCAGCTATTCTCATGGCCTTTAAAAAACTCCTCCAGAGTCCGGGCATTGAAATAGATACTGCGGAGACCAAGGAATCTGCACAATCAGCGTTGAACCAGAAAAATTATGATGCAGTGATCGCTGACCTCAGGCTCGGGGATACCGGAGGGGAAGAGGGTCTTGAGCTTTTACGGTTCGTAAAACAGCATAATCCCGCTGTGCCGACCATTCTTATCACCGCATATGGCAATCCGGAAGTCATGGAAAAAACATATAGATTAGGCGCAGACCTCTATCTGGAGAAGCCGGTTTCGAGCAACACCCTGAAGGATGCGCTGAAAAAACTGGGGGTGCAATAAGAACTGTCTGGAAAATTCAAAAAACGCTGTCGAGAAAGCCTAGGATCATGCTTAATTTCCTCAACCTCGTCAAGGAACAATGGAGGAAGAGAGGAATGAGATCAAATCTTTGACTGGAACTCAAGCACTTTAGACTCATCCTTGGCCATAGTCGACCTACCATCAAATATACCGCCCTCGCTGATAGTCAATTTGGTCGTCACAGTATCCCCTGTAACGCGCCCTTTAGACTTTATCTCGATGATTTCCTTTGCCCTGAGATTGCCGTCAACGCTTCCGCCGACGATAATGCCCCGCGCGGTGATGTCGCCCTTTACAAATGACTTTTCCCCTAAAATCACCCAGTCAGCCTGTATGTTCCCTTCAAGCTTCCCGTCTATGCGCAGGGTGCCTTTTGTTTCTATATTCCCCTTGAACGCAGAGTTTGCTCCGACAAAAGATTCGAGTTTCTCCGTATTTCTTGTAAACATCACGATCTCCCTTCTTTGTAATCTTCAGGATTTACCGGTTTTCCTTCTTTCCAGATTTCATAGTGGACATGGGGGCCAGTCGAGCTGCCGGTAGACCCGACATGGGCAATCACCTCTCCTCTTTTAACTTTCTGCCCCACCTTTACTACATTCATCTTGTTGTGAGCGTAGAACGTTGAGAAACCATGTCCATGCTCAAGAACCACAAGGTTTCCGCTCCCGCCGTTCCATCCGGAAAAGCTTACTACCCCGTCAGCGGTTGCCCTGACCACATCACCGGTGCTTGACGAAATATCCAGCCCTGAATGAAAGTCTCTTCCTCCGCGAATCGGATCAGTCCGGATTCCGAAATGGGACGAAATAGTACCTTCAACGGGAAACCCCTTCGGAGTTGCAGCATAAATGTCCCGCTGAACACGCAAATAATCTCTTATTTCTCCTACACTTTCAACTGTATTCTTAATCTGTTGCTTTAAGTTATCCATATCAATAGAGCCACTATCAGAGGTATCAAGATTCATAAGAACCTCTTCCTTTGATTCATGGGAAAAGAGCTTGCTGAATTGAGCCTCAGCCCTCTTTAACGCAGAGATGGTGTTCTTTAATTCCAAAAACTGTTCTGAATAATAGTTCAAGTTTTTCTTCATACGATAATATTCAAATGTATCAATAGCAATAGTAAAAATGTAACCAATACCGATACAACTGAGGAGTAACGTTGTCACAATCCCGACAAAAGGAATCTTAAAATTTAAAGGCTTGTTTTTGCTGTGGGGAACAAACATGATGGTGACAGGAGTGAATGCTTTTTTAATGAACTTCTTTATTTTAAGAATATCGGACACTTTTTCCTCCTTCCTCTGTATTTCCTATAATAAATGCCTTGTATCCAGTTTTTTTGAGGAGTGAGACTGTTTTTTCCCCCTGGCTTTTCGAAACTACCATGATATATCCGATCCCCATGTTGAAGGTATTCCGCATTTCAGTCTCTGTAATAGAGCCGGCCTCCTGGATCAGCCGGAAAATCGGCTGCACAGGCCATGATCCATCTTTGATATGCGCCCTCACCCCTGGAGGAAGTATCCTCGGAAGATTTCCCGGAAGACCTCCTCCGGTTATATGCGCCATCCCTCTTACTGAGACTCTGTTCCTTAACGACTTGAACGCCTTGACATAAATCTTTGTCGGTTTCAATAATTCTTTCCCCAGTGTCGTTTTCAACAACGGGATGTATGTATCTATCCCTGTCTTCTTTTTCCCAAAAAAAACTTTTCTGACAAGAGAATAGCCGTTGCTGTGGAGTCCACTTGAAGAAATACCGATAAGAACATCTCCTGCTTTTATTCGTGATCCGTCTATGAGTTTATCCTTATCCACTATCCCTACTGCAAACCCCGAAAGGTCGTATTCGTCTTCGCGATAGAAACCCGGCATTTCTGCTGTTTCTCCTCCAATGAGAGAGCAGCCTGACTCTTTGCAGCCTTTTACTATCCCTCTGATAACTGCAGTTCCATCCCGGGACCTGAGTTTTCCGGTCGCAAAATAGTCGAGAAAAAATAATGGTTCTGCGCCTGAGGTAAGTATGTCGTTGACGCACATGGCGACAAGGTCTATCCCAACCGTATCGTGCCTGTTCATCATGAAGGCGATTCTCAGTTTGGTGCCGACCCCGTCGGTGCCGCTCACGAGGACGGGATTCCTGTAGTTTTTCAGGTCAAGATTGAAAAGCGCTCCAAACGATCCGAGACCGGTCAGGACTTCCTTGCGGAATGTCCTCTTCGCCATAGGGGCAATACGAGCAACAAATCTTTCCCCTTCGGCGATGTCGACACCTGCTTTTTTGTAGGTTAACTCTTTTTTCATTTCGGTTAATGAAGGGAAGGTTTTTCGCCTTTCTATTTTGCATAAATATGCACTTGAGAGCAAGCTTTTTTCGTATATTTTATTAAGCAAAAAATGCGCCAGAAGTGGAGTTATATACGGTCTCAAAATAGTATTCATATTTCACCCTCTCCCAACCCTCCCCCCTCAAGGGGGAGGAACCAACTATAATCCCCTCTCCCCCGGAGGGAGAGGGCAAGGGTGAGGGGGATCATTTATGTATTTTCTATTATGAGACGGTTAATATATACGTTTTTAATGATGGGGCGAGGACCTTCTCTATGTATTATTCGTCGTGCAGCGTTTTATCTGTTCCGACGTGCCCGGTTCGATATGCACGATCACGTCGATCACCGCCGGGAATTCATTCTTGATCTGTGCTTCTATCTGGTCTGCAATAGCATGTGATTTTTCCGTAGTCATATTCTTGTCCACAAGGACATGGAGATCAAGATATACGGCATTTGTTGTTCCCCTTGTCCTGATCTCGTGGCATCCCTTTACCCCGTTGATACTTTTCAGAAGATATTCTATTGCAGAAGTATCGATGCATACGCTGTCGACTAACACGTTTGAGGCGGTTTGTATTATCTGGAAGCCGATCCGTGCAATAAAGAACGTGATGACGATGCCAACAAGCGTATCAGCCAGGTGATACCCAATCTTCGTGAACACAAGGCTGAGTATGACAGCGACCGATACGAAAATATCGCTCTTTGTATGCATAGCGTCAGCGACGAGAAATTCGCTGCCGAGCTGTCTTCCTTTTCTCGATTCATATATCATCACAAAAAAATTCACCCCTATGGTAACGAGCATGACGGCGAAACTCGTCCCGGTCACTGTAGTTCTGTGGTCCTCAAAAAGGGAGAGATAGACCTTCTTCAGTATCTGTAAGCAGGTGAGAAAAATCATGACGGCGATGATAATAGTGAACAGAGTTTCGTATTTCTTGTGACCGTAGGGATGTTCTTCGTCAGGCGGGTGTGATGCGATCCAGATACCGATCAGTCCGATGATATTCGATACCCCGTCAAAAAAAGAGTGGAACCCGTCGGATGTCATGGCGATGGAATTGGTAAGATAACCGTACACACCCTTTGCAAGGGCAACCGCTGAGTTCAGGAGGAGTGTAAGAAGGAGTACTTTGCGTACTTCAGCGGTATAATCTGTTTTTACTGGAAGATAGGATTCCATCTGGACTTGAAATCGACAAAAGCTCCTTTCTCAATAGATTCTCTCATATTCCTGAAGAATTGCAAATAGAAAGAGAGATTGTGGATTGTATTGAGTCTCATGGAGAGAATCTCTTTGGAGAGAAATAAGTGCCGCAGATATCCGCGCGAGAAGTTCCTGCACGTGTAACATTCACATTCCGGATCAAGGGGACTGCGGTCCGCCCTGAATTCTTCCCTTTTGATGCTGATTCTGCCCTGACTGGTAAAGAGCGTCCCATTCCGTGCATTCCTTGTCGGCATCACACAATCAAACATGTCGAACCCGGCCTCAACAGCCTGCAAGACGTCTCCGAGATCACCGATGCCCATGAGATACCTCGGTTTCTCGGGAGGGAGGAGCGGTGCGGTGAAGGAGATCATTCTGTGCATATCTTCTTTCGGTTCCCCGACGCTGAGACCCCCGGCAGCATATCCGTCAAACCCTATCTTTATGAGTTCCTCGGCGCTTTTTCCCCTGAGGTCCTCGAACAGACTCCCCTGGACGATCCCGAACAGCGCCTGCCCTTCCGTCTGCAGTTCCCTGCACTGTTCAGCCCACAGGATTGTTCTGGAAAGAGATCCGGAGGCGTGTTCGTAGGATACTGGATAGGGGGTACAATCGTCGAGTACCATTGCGATGTCTGAACCAAGCGCCTGCTGAATCGCCATGGCCTCCCTGGGCCCGAGAAAATGCATCGATCCGTCAAGGTGCGATTTGAAATGAACACCGTCGTCTCCAATCTTTCTCAATGCTGAAAGACTGTAGATCTGAAACCCGCCGCTGTCGGTAAGGACCGGCCGGTCCCAGTTCATAAAGGCATGAATGCCTCCGAGCGACCTGACAATCTCATGTCCCGGACGGAGGAAAAGGTGATAGGTATTGCAGAGGATGATCTCCGCACCTATCTCTTTCAGTTCATCGGGAGACATAGCTTTCACAGTGCCGATGGTACCCACCGGCATGAAAGACGGCGTACGCACAACGCCCCTGCCCGTCTCAAGGATACAGGCACGGGCGTTCCCATCAGTGTATTCGAGAGTAAATCTCATGAGATGCTGAACTTTCCCGATGGTAGTATCAGGTGCGGATTTTGTACTCTTTTATCTTCGATCTCAGGGTATTCCTGTTGATGCCGAGTGTCTTCGCGGCCTTCAGCTGATTTCCACCGGTCTCATGCATAATAATATTGATGAGTGATTTTTCCACTTCCGACATTACGGTCGGGTACAGATTGCAGTTTTCGAGTTTCGTCATCTCATTCAGATACCGTTTGAGCTTTTCTTCAAGAAATTCCTGAATGGAGTAAGACCCGACGTTGTCGATACAGAGGTCTTTTTTGCAGATTGCCGGGGAGTTCGACACAATCGCTGCCTTCTTCACCAGGCTCTCGAGTTCCCGGATGTTTCCGGGCCAGTCATACTTGAGGAGAAAATCTTTTGCGTCCTTCGAAAAATCTTTCGGCCCGGTCTCAAATTTTTTTACGACCTCGTTAAGGCAATATTGTGCGAGGGGAAAGATATCGTCCCTCCTTTCCCTGAGAGGCGGCATCTTGATATGGCATTCGTTCAGGGCATCATAAAGGTCTTTTCTGAATTCCCCTCTTTTCACACACTTCTTGAGGTCTTTCGTTGTGGTCCCGATCACTCTGACATCATACTGAAGTGCTGTTCTTTTTGCGGTATTGGCCGGCTCCCTGTTCTGTATGAACTCATAGAACCTCTCCTGCAGGGCCATTCCCATCTCGCCAATTTCGTCGAGAAGAAGCGTGCCTCCCCGGGCTTCTTCAATCTTGCACGGGTTTTTTGAGGGAGCTCCGGACCTCATCTTTTGATCGTTTCCGAAGAGCTCATTTTCTCTCATATCCTTCGGGGTATTTCCCATGTTCATGATAATAAATGGTCCCTTTGAACGGTTACTGTAGTCGTGTATTGCTTTTGCCACCAGTTCCTTGTATGTCCCCGGTTCACCGCATAGCAGTATCATCTGGTCTTTCCGTGCGATTTTTCTTGCTTCCTTGAAGATTCTCTGCACCTTTGGGCTCCTGCCCATGATCTGGGGGGGCTGCCTGAACTGCTCTTTATTCACATGCGCTTCCTTCCCTTAAGAATTGAGCATCCCGTACTTCCGCCCGTCTCATCCAGTGCGGGCGACGGCTAAAATATTTCCGGTGCTCTTTTGTCCTGAATAATTTCTGTTGCTGATTTGTCCCGGCATCCCGCCCGCTGCAATGATAGCCGTTTTTTCATCGGAACGATGCCTATTTGAGTCTTCTTGTTTTTCACTTTCGGGAAATGCCGGGGTCCGCGTGAGAGGAAAAAACCTCCCCTTTTACGGCACAGAGAAATTTATCATAATAAACTAAATTTTGCAAGAAGTTACATTGACAGCTGAATTCTCAACCTGTTAAAATTATATTCTATTTTAAGACAGGGAGGGGGGGTATATGGATGCCCTATGTACGGGTACGTGAGAGTGACTCTTTCGAGAATGCGCTGAAACGTTTCAAGAAACAGTGCGAAAAAGATGGCATACTCTCTGAAATTAAGAAAAGAGAGCATTTCGAAAAGCCAAGCGTAAAAAGAAAGAAAAAGGCAATTGCTGCTCGCAAGAAAGCTCTCAAAAAAGTAAGAGTGGCGGTCAGATAATGTCCCTTTTACAGAAACTCGATGATGATCTGAAATCTTCACTCAAGGCATCAGACAGTTTAAGGGTTTCTGTTGTGCGCATGGCCAAGGCAGCCATAAAATACCGTCAGATCGACAAGGGCGCTGAACTGTCGGATGACGATATTCTCTCCGTACTCTCTGTACTTGCAAAACAGAGAAGGGAATCTATTGAGCAGTTTTCAAAAGGCGGAAGGGAAGACCTGGCTGAAAAAGAACGTCAGGAACTGGCAATCCTCCAGTCATACCTCCCTCAACAGCTGACTGCAGAAGAACTCGACAGGCTCGTTACAGAAGCAATACGGGAATCTGCTGCGCAAGGGCCTCAGGACTTCGGCAAACTTATGCGCCTCGTTATGCCGAAAGTCAAAGGCGCTGCTGACGGCAAGGTTGTCAGTCAGCGCGCAAAAGACCTCCTTGAGAAAACATGAGACTCGGGAACCTATACAGAAAAGCGGTTGCAACAGGCATAGAGAATGATCCCAGAGGAAAAACCTTTGTCCTTCAGGAACTCGACCGCAGGAAAAAAGAATTCAACAAACTAAACCCTGATGAAAGGGATTTTTTCGACTCCGAATCTCTTGAAAACCCTTATTCCGACTCCCGGATACTTGTTGGAGACGAAGACTCTGAAGTCATCACAATATTTGCCGGGATAGATATCGACGTCGGTGAGATACTGCTCGCCGATACCCTGCGTACGAGGGGGAAGAAAATCGACCTGCTCCTTTCCCATCATCCTTCAGG
>JAKLQR010000273.1 GCA_022013235.1 Thermodesulfovibrionales bacterium
CCCCGGCGGAATTGATAAGCCGGACTTGTTCCAGTAACTCCTCCCGCGTCCATTGAGCTTCCCAGTCCCATACGTAGAGTTGACGGACTTCCCCGGCAGAATAGCCAAGCATATCCGCAAACTGCTGGTTCGCCTCATATACCTTGCCGTCCTGGTCAAGGACTACGATTCCATCTCTGGATTGGTCGATCAGGATACGTCGTCTGATCAACTCTTCCTCTAATGCCTTCCCTGTCTTCTTGCGATCAGTTATGTCACGGACAACGCATATGATATCCTCAATATTCCCTGTTATTTTATTCTTCAGCACTCTACCAGTAGTTTCCACCCAAATATATTGACCGTCTTTTGTTCGGTGGCGATATTGTCCTACATGAGATCCACCCGCTCTTACAGCCTCCTGTGTAATGGTTATGACCCTTTTGACATCTTCAGGATGCATCTGTTCAAAGGCATTTGTGCCTATCAAATCTTCAGGTTCATACCCAAACAGAGTCCGGCAAGCAGGGGAAACATAAAGATACGTTCCATCCGGCAGATGGCGAGTAATCATATCATTAGTATTTTCTGCTAAGAGACGGTACAGGTTTTCACTCTCTTGTAATACTCTCTGTAACCGCTTCCGTTCGGTAATCTCTTCTGCCTCTTTTAATGCTCTCTTTAACGATGGAACAAGGCGCTTTAAATTGTTCTTTAATACATAATCTGTTGCGCCTTTCTTGAGTGTTTCAATTGCAAATTCTTCTCCGACTTCCCCGGTAACTAAGATAAAAGGCACATCAGGACATCTTTTCTTTACAATCAGTAATGCTTCAAGGCCATTAAAAGAAGGAAGCTTATAGTCCGACAGAATAAGATCGGGCATAAACTCTTCAAGTGCTTTCAGAAAGGCTTCCCTTGTATCTACAAGCATTGAGGTAAATACCAGGCCGGATTTAAGTAATTCCAGCTCTTCTAATTCAGCGTCAATAGGAGCATCTTCGAGGATAAGTATGCGGAGTTCTTTTCCCATGAAACCCATTCCCCCCCAGAGTTGGCGTTTCTATCTATAGAAATTATCTATTGGAAAGGTAGAAAATTATAATGATCTATGTCCAATTGTAGCATACACGAGCATAAAAATATCTATGTCAGTTTGCTTCAGGAAGGAGGTCTCATTTTGCATCTGCCCCCTTGACGTGCAGAGAATAAACAGGGATCGAGAGTGCATGAGGGGCAACACGGAATACCCTGTTATAAACCGCTGTTACAACAACTTCAAACAAAAATGCTGCCTGCCATACATCATACAATCCCGAAGGGCTTAACTTCAGTTTTTCCTTTTTTTGCTTGTCTTTTTTCTTTCAGGGTGTGCTGAGGTTTTTTCTTTGCATTTGGCTTTTGCTTGTTTTTTTCTTTGCTCATGCTATCCTCCTTGATAAGACTTACTCTTATTCTACTGCATCCCTCAGAATAGTCAACTGTAACCATTCCCGTAAGCATTCTTTGAAAGCTTCACCCGCTCAGCGTGATATAATAGATAATGGGACAACAAATGTCTACCCTGGATAACCTATATAATGCCTTGACGAAAAAGGCGCAGACAGCATCAAAGGATATTACAAAGGAAATAGTGGAAGATTGGGTGGAGGAGGCTGGTCCTGTTGATAACCAAATAGCCTTCATGTATGTAGCTCTTGTTGAATATACTGCCGAAGAAATGGTAGAGGATATTCTTCAATTAGCGTATTTGGATAACTAATGAAAAAGAAACAACCGCATTTCTCGGTTGAGGACATAATCAGGAGTGAGTTCAGGAAACCTCTCAGCAGGGGAACTATCGGCAAGGACGCTAATGGGTTACTGTGGGCTTACGGTGTTGTTCTGAAAGACTCCCGCTACTGTGTTGAAATTATCACGATAGACCTGGAGACTCATAAGGTGGAACGGCTAAAGGACAAAGAAAGCTCATATGAGCAAAGGGCAGATGCAACAGCATACATAACAGAATTGATAAAGCAAATCCTTCCAATACAAATTCCAGCGGCTCAATAAATTGTCTATTTGGACTCTGCGGAACCCGTTATCTTGTTGTAGAGCCACGCAAATACTACGCCGCCAATCAGGCCATCGAAAAACGCCCATATCAACCCTATTACGCTGCCGATAGGAGAGATCGAGTACCCACGGTACAGCCTGCCGATGAGTGTAGGTTCCCCTGTAGACCCGTCAAATGCAATGATCCACCAGGTAAGGAAAAATAGTCCTAGTCCCCAGACTATGCCGCAAGTCAGCGCGAATGCCTTAATATTGAGCTTCATGTGTATCTTCTCCTTTGTCTTGTTCGAGCCGAACCTTTACTTTTAAGCCGCTTTTACATTTGATTCAAAGATTATACGCTTTAGGTTTCATTGTCAATTATTTGTGTGAAAAAAGTGCTGATGAAAGCAATAAATGGAGGGGGCAAGTCTTGTTCCTTAACTGAACTGTTTTAATCGTTATATATTGTATGAGCTTCTCGATAAAACAACAC
>JAKLQR010000274.1 GCA_022013235.1 Thermodesulfovibrionales bacterium
AGAAACCTATCATCATGAGTGTTATGTAGACCCAATAGTTGTATTTACTGATGATGAAATCTAAAGTCTCCATTACTCCAATTCCTCTGACTCTCCGTGTTCGCCTCCGGAGGCAATATTTATGAAGATAGAAACCATAACAGCCATTACTGCAATGCCTACCCCAATCTCAACACCTAAGATCCCCAGTGACCTTGCTGCTGCAGGTTCTACAGGAATAATGCTATTGAGTATTCCATAATCGAGGTAATTCGAACCGAGTATCACACATAACAAGCCAATTCCTGAATAAATGATTACACCGATACAACAGTACATAATATTTATTTTTTCAGACATTCTCTTCGAGGCTTCTTTCAGGTCATAAGCAATTACTAACAAGATGAAGCTTGCCGCTAAGATACACCCTCCCTGGAAACCTCCCCCGGGGCTGTAGTGTCCATGAGCAATGACATACAGTGCGAAGAGCTGGATAGGGGGGACAAGCAGCCTGCATATGGTTTGTATAATTACATCTTCGAATCGATTGATCACTTGCGTGACCTCCTCAAGAGCAGTATGCAAACGACTCCAGCAGTAAATATTACCGTGGTCTCACCCAGAGTGTCATATCCTCTATAGTCAGCAAGAACTGCGGTTACAACATTTGGGGTCGCTGTTTTCTCAAGCGATTCTTCGAGGTATCGCGGAGACACATGTGTATTGGCAGGCGAATTGGGATCTCCCCAATCAGGCATATCAACGGTGGCATATATCAGCAATGCCCCTGTTATGAGAACAACAACAAATGCGATGAACTTCAATCCTTTGTCCTCCTGGTAGTAACAAAGATTGCACCGAAAAAGAAGGCTGTACTGATACCTGCCCCCACAGCAGCTTCAGTAAATGCGACATCCACTGCGCCCATTTCAGTCCAGAGGAGGCACATTAAGAAACTGTATGCCCCAAGCAGTATGGCTGAACTGAGAAGGTCCTTCACGGTAATAGCTGCCAATGCACATAAAACAACAATGAAAAGTATTAAAATGTCTAATTGCCATATCATTGAGATGACTCCTTCTTGGTCCACGGCTCTACTTTACAATCCAATCCTGCCTTGGTAATGGCATGTGTAGCAGTGGGGTTGGCAACGAACATGAAAATTGCAATAAACATTATTTTTATGCTCACGAGCAAGGCATCAAAAGACATTCCATCATGCAGGTTGTAGAGTGCCAGGCCAATGAGTGACAGGAAAGCACCGAGGGTATCGCCCTTGCCGGTAGCATGCATTCTCGTGTAGAAATCAGGAAACCGTAAAAGTCCGAGAGTTGCTGTTGCAAAGAAAAAGGTTCCTGCCAGGATAAAAATTATAGATATAATATCCACTATTTAATATCCTCCCTTTCTTTAAAGTGTTTTGCACCTGGAACAATGCTTCCCCTGACACGAAAAAATTTCGAAGCAGCCATAGTTGCAATAAAGTTCAGCAAGGCATAGGCAAGGGCGATGTCCACAAACATGTCAATCCTCTGATAGAGAAGGCCGATGAGGAGTAAGATAACAGTGGTCTTTGTGCCAATGACACTGGTACTAATTATCCTGTCTAAAACAGTTGGTCCGAATATGGCCCTATAGAGACAAAGCAGAGCCAAGCATCCCAATGTAAGACTAATAGCCAGGAAAAACTGCTCCATTCTAGTCCTCCATAAACACGTGGGCTACTCTATTTTCCATTTCGCCGCTCAGGAGATCGTCTGCAACCTTCTTATTTAATGCATGCACATAATATTCTCCATCAGTGATATCCGCTGTAATGGTGCCGGGGGTAAGGGTAATAGAATTGGCGAACGTCACCAGAGAAATATCTTTTTTGAGTTTTGTCTTGAACCGTATCATTTTGGGATCAATAGGCATCCTGGGATTCAATACTAATGAGGCTACATGAATATTTGCCAGTACGATCTGGTAGATCAGCCAGGGTATATAAATTATAAGCCTGATAACCTCTGTGATATCTTTAAAGGAAAACTGTTTGCGCTCGAACAACAGATCGTGTGTTGTATAGGTAACAATGAGACAGGAAATGCCTCCCAATGCAAGGTGAAAAGCATCAAACTTTCCAGACCAGATTGCCCAGTTTAGAAAAAGAATAAAGAAGGTTATAATGTATCGCATAAAAATATTTGTTTTCTTAAATTAAATAGTCCTTATGTACGAAATTTATAATTCTAATATGTCAAGTTGAAATTTATCAAGTTTAAAAATTTAAACCCTTTCTCTTGCCTTTGACAACTAAATATGAATCAGCAGGCCAAATGTAATTGCCATCCGGCGCATGGATCTGTATGCCGGTGAAAAACGCATAGTCACTGTGCCGGGTATCGACGGTCTTCTTCAGGGCATTCTCCATGTCTTCCCTGAGGGCCGTCAGGGTTATTTTCGTCAATTCCAGAAGGTCGGGAACCCGGCCATATGCTATCTCTTTTAGCAGCCGGACCCTGATGAGGCTCAATTCCACATCTTCATTGTCCATCGAGAGATTCAGTTGGCCGCCCTTCAATTCCTTCAGAAAGACATTCAGAGCTCCGCATGCATTGGAGTCCTCTGTCCTGCCGGTTCTCTTGCACACCCCCAGCTGTCCTTTTGCGCCGATTGCAATATGAGGAAGGGCATAAAAAACATACCGTTCCTTCCCCCCGACAACATGTAAGTGATTCATCGCTGCCTTCAGCCCCGTCTTGCCTGCAAAGAACATTGCCGCAAGACTGCAGAGATTGAACGCCTCCCCCCACTTCTCCCTGATCAGGGCGACCAGCGGCTGGGAGATCTCGTCCCTGCAGACATCCACCGCAGCGATGGCATTGTCGGCATCAAATCCAGCCTTGTTGAGTATTTTGTATGTCTTGTCTATGTATGCAGCTTCGGTATGCACAACAGGAAAATATTTCTTCAGCATGACTTCAGATGACATAATTCCTCCATAAAAATCCAGGTATAGGTTCAGGAAGAGGCACAGGGAAGGAGAAACCCTTCAGACCCTGTACCTCTCCTGCATTCCTGTTCTTATTTCAATGTTATCGGCATCCCTAACATAGGCCATATAATGGCCGCGCACAGACCAACAATAGCCATTAAGGCTATACTGGCGGGGATACCTGCAACAAAGAACTGCCCTGTTGTAAACTGTTTCGACTCGTATGCAATTGCATTTGGCGCTGCTCCAACGAGAAGCAAGAACGGCATGCCTGCTGTGACCAGTGACGCAAACAAAATCACCTCGCCTGAAACTCCAAGATAAGGGGCAATAACGAGTGCGACAGGAAGCGAGATAGCGATTGCTGCAACATTCATGATGAAGTTGGTCATGATCATAACAAAGAAAGCAATTGCCAGTACAAAAATGAACCAGTTCGATTCCTGGAACATCACAAGCCAGTTGATGGCCATCCATTTGGCTGCACCGGTCTCCCAGAGGCAAAACCCGATGCTCATTGCGCCGCCGAAGAGTAGGATGATATTCCAGGGTATCTCTTCAAGGTCCCTGATCGTAAGAATTTTTGTCGCAAAAAAGAGGACAGTTGAGACCAGGACAATAGCAGATTTGTCGAATGGTTTCAATATGGGCATAAAGGATTTCAGTGAGAGAAAAATAATGATTCCAAGAACAGCCAACCCAACAAATATCTCTTTGCCTGTAATGGCCCCCATGTCATTGTATAACTGCTGCGCTTTCTGTCTCAATCCGGGAATATTTTTTTTCTCCGGCTTGAACCATATCATCATATATCCCCAGAGGAGAAAAGTCATAATCCAGCCGGGGAGGAACATGTATTTCGTAAGTTCAAAGAAGGTGATATTTTTTCCCATGATGTCGTTGTAAAACCCTAATGCAACAGCACCTCGAGCCGCACCCAGAAGGGTCACGATACTTCCCGCACCTGCAACAAAGGCCATGCCGATGAAGAGGCCTTTCCCGAATTTTGTTACCTTGTCTCCTTCGCCATACAGAGAATAGATCGCGAGGAGGAGAGGGTACATCGTAGCGGCCACCGCGGTATGTGCCATGATGTGGGTGAGAGCTGCGGTTACAACAAAACATCCGAGATAGATCATACTCGTCTTTTCACCGACAATCGTGAGCATTTTATACGCAAGGCGCTTCGTGAGTCCTGTCCTGGTGAAGACCATTCCGATGACAATCGATCCGAAGATGAACCAGACAGAGGTGTCCATGAAATCTCTAAAAGCAACCTTCGCGGGCCTGATCAGGAAGAGCGCCTGCATTACACCGATGAGGATGCTCGTAACGCCTATGGGTACAACCTCAAAAACCCACCACGTGCCTGCAAGGAGGAAGAGCGCAATGGCTGCTTTCCCTTCTTTTGAGAGCGGAAAATGCGCTCCGAGGGGGTCGACGGCGTCAGGGAGGGGTGGCATATAATTGAAAACAAAGAAGAATGACAAACCGAGGAAAAGAAAAAATAATCTCCTCAGGTCAAATATCTTTTTCTTTTCGGCAACTACTATTTCCGGTGGTGGTTCTGGTAAGCCTTCTGTCCTCTTTTTATCTGCCATGTAACCCTCCTATTCACTCATGATAGCGTTGGAAATTTCATCAAAGACTTCGATCATCCGTACGAGGCCGACGAACTTCTTTTTGTTCTCAAGGACTGGCAGCAGAACAAGATCATGATGGACCATCATATATGCTGCTTTGGTTATCGGGTCGGCCGGCTGAACGAAGTGTTTTGCAGGAACCATTATCTCGCTGACCGGCTTCTCGGCAAGCTCTTTTACATCCTTTTTGAAGAGAGAATCCCAGATCACCGCGAGACCGCTCTCGTCCTCTTCAGGAACCTGTGCCTTTGTGGTGGCTTGCATGAACCTTGGTTCAAGTCCCTTCAGGAGATCTTTAAGCGTAAGAGTTCCCATAAGATTATATTTCTCGTCAAATACGAGTATCGCCATGGGTTCCGGGAATTTCTTGGTGCTGATGAATGAAACCTTGATAATCCTCACCGCCTGGTTAATTGAAAACCAGTAGGGGATATGAGGGTACTCGAAAATACCGATCATCAAATCCTTTGCAAGTTTGCCGTCTGACATAAAACCCTCCTTTTTTTATACGACTTTTCTTTCGAGTTCCACTGAAAACTGGAATCTGTCCGGCATCTTCACTGCCCGCGCATACATGATCATGGTGTCGCCGGAATAGAAGTGCTGGATCAGCAATATCGCCGGTGAACCCTCCGGCAATCCGAGAACCCTGCCTTCATCTGCGCTTAAGCGGGTAATATCCATGTAGTTTTTTGCCCGTGTTATCTTTATTCCGTATTTCTTGTCGAAGATCTCGAAGAGTGAATGGTTTTCGATGTCATCTTCTAAAAGGAGAGGGCATACATGATAGGGGATATAATTTTCCTGAAGCAATACCGGTTCATCCTGAACGGTCCATATCCTTTTTATATAGATAATGTGTTTGTCCGGAGTGATATCGAGCTTTTGATCCAGGTCATCAACAGGCATCATGACAGTCTTTGCGAGGACCCTGGACGCAATCTCAAGACCTTCTTCCAGCAGAAGCTCCTTAAGGCTGGTCTGCATATTCAACCCTTCGGAAATGATATTTCTATATATAAAGGTGCCTTTACCCTGCTGGCGTTTCAGGTAGCCCTGCCGCACGAGTTCAAGGACCGCTGTCCTGACTGTAGCTCTGCTGACACCAAACATTCTGCAGAGTTCGTCTTCAGTGGGGATCTGTGCGCCGACTTGCCATTCACAGGTCTCGATTTTTTTCCTGAGAATTTCGTAGAGCTGAAGGTAGAGTTTTTGATGATCTTCCCTGTCGATTAGTTCCATAATGTCAACCTAAGGTAATAATGTTATTACAAGATAATATTATTTTGCACCTATGATAATGATATCTTCTGAACTTGTCAAGAGTTTTTGGCACAGGTATAATTATTTCATGTTCAACATTTCAAAATTTTTCAAAAAAAACGCCAAACCGGAACAACAGACCGAAGCTGCCAAAGCATTATTAACGCGCAGGTATCATGCATTTCAGAAACTCCTTGCTGCAAACAACCAGGTCCTCGAATTGATGGCGGATATGGAGGAAAAGTCTTCCGGTGAATACCTGTTTGATACGCATTACATCAAAACAAATTCACGGCTTATCGGCCACGCGGTAATGACGATCATCAAAAGCCTGAATGCCCTCTCAAAGGATAAGTATCTGATATTCGAAAAAATTCATGAAAACATTCAGCAGGGAGTGGATGAAATACTCGAACATAAGATGGAAGTCCCTGTCAGCGACCTTGTGATTCCTCTTGAAAAGCTCACGAGCAGAGAGGTGCCTGTCGCAGGAGGGAAAATCGCAAACTTAGGTGACATAAAGGGAAGCCTTAACCTTCCGGCGCCTCAGGGATTTGTAATCAGTTCCTATGCATTTGTCAAATTCATGGACCATAACAGGCTTTCCGAAAAAATCAGTGAAAAACTATCATCACTCAGCATTGATAATCTTGAAGAATTGAACAGGTTCAGCAAGGAGATTTACTCCCTGATCCTTGAATCGGAAATCCCGCCGGATCTTGAAGAAGCCATACAGGGCGCATATTCAGGGCTTTTAAAGAAGGCTGGCAAACAGGCGATGGTATCGGTAAGAAGCAGTGCAATCAGGGAAGACAGCGAATTCAGTTTCGCAGGGCAGTATGCCACGTTCCTTAACGTCACCGGCGATGCGATACTGCAGAAATATAAAGAGGTTGTGGCGAGCCTCTTCACCCCGCGGGCGATGTTTTATTCAAAGACAAAGGGCTTCTCGCAGGATGAGATGGTAATGGCTGTGGGGGTTTTACATATGATAAATGCGTCAGCCGGCGGGGTAATGTATACGAAGGACCCCACCGATCCTGAGAAAGATCACATATTAATAAACAGTGTCTATGGTCTCGGGAAGGCTGTTGTTGACGGAACGTTTTCAACCGATACCTTCACCGTTTCGCGGCACCCTGCCGGTTCCATAATCAGCAGGAATGTCGCACATAAGGATAAGATGCTCATATGCAGGGAAGACGGTGGAATCGAAGAAATAGGGGTCACGGAGAACCGTAGAGAGACCCCGAGCCTTACCGACGAACAGATCAGCACCCTGGCACGCTATGGCCTCGAACTGGAAACGCATTTCGGGTCTGCCCAGGACATCGAATTTGCGGTGGGAGCTGACGGGCAGATATATCTTCTCCAGTCAAGACCCCTGCAGATAGTTCTGTCAGGCGCTGCAACCGGGCCGTCTCTTCCCACACGCATGGAAGGGTACAACATCATACTGGATAAGGGGGTCATCGCGAGCAAAGGGGTTGGATATGGGAAGGCATTTATCCTCAAGGATGACGAGGAACTCAAAGAGTTTCCTGAAGGGGCCGTGCTTGTCGCAAAACATACCAATCCGAAATATGTCACTATCATGAACAAGGCCGCTGCCATTATTACCGATGTAGGCAGCGCCACAGGACATATGGCTTCTCTTTCGAGGGAATACCGGGTGCCGACCATTCTCGATGCAGAGGTTGCAACGGGCATCATCAAAGACGGGCAGGAGATCACAGTCGATGCAATCAACTGCAATATTTACGAAGGCAAAGTGGACGAACTTATCGAATATGCGAGGAAAAAGAAAGAGCCGTTCAAGGATACCCATTTGTTCAAGATACTCGCGCATATCCTGAAATGGATCGTGCCACTTAGTTTGACCGATCCCCAGCGTGAGGACTTCAGGCCTGAGAATTGCAAGACTTATCATGACATAACCCGGTTTGCTCACGAAGTGGCGATGCATGAAATGTTCAATATAGGTGAAAGTCAGGACATGGATGAAGTGAAACCCGTTACCCTGATCGCCGGCATCCCCGTGAATGTGCAGTTGCTGGACCTCGACGGAGGCATCAGGGAGAATATCAAGAAGGCAACACCCGAGGATATCTTCTCCGTTCCTTTTTCTGCGATGCTGCAAGGCATGAAGGTCATGAAATGGCCCGGGCCTCCGCCTGCGGATGCAAAAGGATTTCTCGGCATGCTTGCCCATACCGCTTCTGTCCCTGAGAACCAGCTTCAGGAAATGGGGAAGAGCAGTTACGCAGTGGTATCGAAGCACTACATGAATTTCAGTATACGGCTCGGATACCATTTCTCACTCGTTGAGGCGTATGCGGGTGAGAACATCAACGACAACTATATCAAATTCTTCTTCAAGGGAGGGGGAGCTGCTCAGGACAGGAGAATGAGAAGAGTGAGGCTTATTACGGAGATTCTGAAACACATGGACTTCAGCGTTACTGCCACTGAGGATGTGATTGATGCGGTCATAACAAAATATAAACAGGAG
>JAKLQR010000275.1 GCA_022013235.1 Thermodesulfovibrionales bacterium
ACTCGCCTCATATACGAACTTACGGGCAAAGCCTCGGCGGGGAAGGCAAAGATGAAGGCCCTTGAAGATAAGTTCAGGGAAAGGACAAAACAGCTCAGGGAACAGCAAAAAAGCAGGGTAGCTTCGGGACTCCCGCCTGAAGCTGTGGTGAAGACGATATCAGTAAGCCTGAAAAAAGTAGAATATGAATTCTGGGGCGAGAGGTTCTCGTTCAGCACAGTTGGCATGTTCTTTCTTGCCTTTTTTGTCGGAATAATCGGCGGTACCTATGGAATAGGCGGAGGAGCCATCATTGCGCCCTTCTGTGTAGCTGTTTTTCATCTGCCGGTATATACAGTAGCAGGAGCCGCACTTATGGGCACCTTTCTTACATCCATTTTGGGCGTTACATTTTACAGTATCATGCCTGCAAAGGCCGGCATGGTAACCTCACCAGACTGGTTTTTGGGATTTCTGTTCGGTACAGGCGGATTTGTAGGCATCTATCTTGGCGCCAGGTTCCAGAAATTCGTGCCCCAGAAGGCTATTAAGCTCATGCTCGGAATTATTATTGTCTTACTTGCCATAAGATATATTTCACAGTATTTTCTGAAATAGAAGTCGTTCTGTGAACGAATTGATATGTGCCCGGTTGCAAAGATAGAAACATTTCCTGTTGCATCGAATAGGTCTGAATTCAGTACAGGTATTGTGGTAAAATAGCATTCATAAAGCGATGGAGTTCGCTCAACCGTCTCGATTGATCGGGACTGATAACTCCTGCCAAAGAAGCATTTGGTAGGAGTTTTTTAGTCCCCGGATAAATAAAAATGACTCCTGCCTGCAGTATCTCTGAAGAAATGTAGCTATAGTATATGGAGAATGCAATGAAGGGTAAGGGAAAGTTTTTTGGTTTCGGCAGAAATGTGACGATTGCCGGGCTTGTGAGTTTTTTCATGGATGTCAGTTCCGAGATGATCTACCCCCTTGTCCCTCTTTTCTTAGCAAATATCCTCGGAGTGAATAAATCTGTAATCGGCCTCATAGAAGGAATTGCTGAATCAACTGCAAGCTTACTGAAGGTTTTTTCCGGCTGGTTTTCAGACAGAATAGGAAATCGCAAATGGCTTATGGCAGCAGGATATGGGATATCCACCTTAAGCAGGCCGATTGTTGCGCTTGCCACGGGCTGGCAGCATGTCATGGGTTCACGCGTTATGGACAGGTTCGGCAAAGGAGTCCGCACGGCGCCACGCGATGCCATTATTGCCGAGTCTTCAGAAAAATCGCATCTCGGCAGGGCATTCGGTTTTCACCGATCCATGGATACCATGGGCGCCGTAGTCGGACCTGCGCTTGCCTTTTTCCTTCTCGGTATGTTTTCAAACAATTATAGATGGGTCTTTTGGCTTTCGATGATACCCGGAGCTATAGCAGTGCTTTTGATTATCTTTTTTATCACGGAAAAGAAAAAAATCCCTCTGTCATATTCAGAGGGCCCAAAACTGACCCTAAAACATTTTGACTGGAGGTTCAAGTTCTTCGTTGTAATCGCTGCCTTGTTTGCGATAGGCAACTCCAGCGATGTTTTTCTCATACTTAGGGCTCAACAACTTGGAGTGCCCATAGCTATGATTCCTGTGGTTTACCTCTTCTTCAATCTCGTCTACTCCCTGTCATCCATCCCCGCTGGTATAGCTGCGGATAGATTTGGAAAGAAACGGATAATACGCCTTGGGTTTATTCTTTTCGCCGTCCTCTATTATGGTTTTGGGATAGCAAAGGATGCCACCACCATATGGGTATTATTCTGTTTCTACGGTCTCTTTATGGGACTCACGGAGGGCATACAGAAGGCTTTCCTCGCAACGATAATACCGCAGGATTTCAAGGCAACTGCCTTCGGAGTATATAATACAGCGGTCGGACTTGCCATGTTCCCTGCAAGTCTTATCGGTGGTTTGCTCTGGGACCAAGTTTCACCGGCAGCAACATTTTATTTTGGATCGATCACCGCAGGCTTATCAGCTATATTATTTGTGATCTTTGCAGCAAGAATAAGAAAAAAGGAGACCTCATAACATTCGCAGGCTCGGAGTCCATACTTCTATCTCAGGAGGCCTTCACCTTAGCCTGGAGAGGGCCCATACACTCGGCTGCACCACGATGCAGATATTCTCCCATAATCCGAGGGGATGGGCAGTGAAGGAGATTACTGCCGAGGCTGCTGCGCAATTCATATCCCTGAGAGCGCGGTATGATATCTCTCCGGTGTATATTCATGCCTCGTACCTGATTAACCTCGCAACGCATGAGAGAATACTTCAGAAAAAATCCGTCGCATTGCTGATTGAGGAAATGAACAGGGCGGATGCAATCGGCGCCGAGTACGTAATTCTCCATGCAGGCAGTTCGTCAACTGATGCGGCGCGCGTTGCCCGGAAAAGGGCAATCAGGGCGCTGAACGCAGTCGCGCGGCAGGGGAAGTGGAGGGTCGGTCTCCTCATAGAAAATACTGCGGGGGAGCGGGGGGACATTTCCTCGCTGATGACCGAACTCTCCGAAATTATTGGAGGCGTGAAGGGACCGTTGATCGGAGGGGTGTGCATCGATACCGCCCATGCCTTTGCCGCCGGGTACAATATCAGGAGCGCTCAGGGGGCGGAGACACTCCGGGATGAAATTCTCCGGCATCTCGGACGGAACTCTGTAAAGCTCATTCACCTCAACGATTCGAAAAGGTCTGCAGGGTCGCATGTCGACCGGCATGAACACATCGGCTGCGGGAATATCGGGAGTGCGGGACTGCGGCAGTTTATCACCGGCGAGCATTTTTCCGGTATTCCTCTCATCCTCGAAACACCGAAGAAAAATGACTCTGACGACATCCGGAATCTCCGCCGGGTGCGGAAGATGCTCGAAAGAGAACTTTAGTTTACTATTTGAGAACAGCTGTTCTTAATATAGGATCGTTTACAAAAATGCACTATCTGTTCTCAAATGTAATTTTCTTGTTGACAAATAGAATTTTATAGGGTATAAATGACTATATGTTAAAAAGTTTATTTTCATCATCTATACGGGCGGATGTTCTCTCACTCCTTCTTAACAGCCCTGACGAACAATTCTATATCAGGGAAATAGCCAAGCTTCTCAGAAAAAATCCATCGGGCATCAAACGAGAACTGGACAATCTCGAAAAGATGGAAATCGTGACAAGCGAAAGGATCGTGAACCTGAAATATTTTCAGGCAAACACGGAATCGCCACTGTTTTCCGAACTGAAAAACCTCATCACAAAATCCCTCGGTTTGCCCGGTGCGCTCAAGGCAGTTATCCGTGCCGCAGGGGCAAAAGCTGCCTTCATTTATGGCCAGTATGCTGAGGGAGATAACGGAAGAGCAGTTGACCTTTTTGTTATCGGAGCATCATCGTCGCTTACACGGGAATTAAAAGACCTGGAAAAAAGGTTCGAACAGAAGATCAACTGCACGATGATAGAGGAAGACGAGTATAAACAGAAAAAGAAAAAGGGCGACTCAAACTTGAAAAGAATTTTGTCAGGGAAAAGGATCACGCTTATAGGAAGACTCTAAGCGTTCCGCATTCTGCATATACAGGGAGATGCGGAGAAGAAAGGGGGTGAACAGAACATGGCGACCAAGAAACCAGTAGCAAAGAAAAAGACAGCGAAGAAGACCGCAAAGAAGAAATAATTTACCTCACCATGTTGACACAGATATTTATGGCTGGAGAAGATATTCTCCAGCCTTCTTTTTGCGGTCTTCTCCTCTATAAAACTCTATTCCGACGAAAAATTCAAGTAAAATTTACAACTTATTGATAAATAAGGATATTAAATATAGGATGACGTCTCGGCCTTGTTCAACTTTGCCATAAACGCCCGGTATCCGGGAGAGGAGGGAGGCTTTTTCAGGGAATTTTCAGGTCTGTGGCAAGTTCTGGCCTGTCTGGAACAATATGGGGATAAATATTGTAACTTATTGATAAATATAGATATTAAATATACGCAGGCGTCTCAACATGGTTCGCCTCTGCCATAAACTCCCAGTTTTCAGGATGGGCGAGGAGCTTTTTCAGGAATTTCAGATTTGTGGTATGCCCTGACTTGTTGGCAACGATGTGGCCGTAAATAGGGTATCCGAGGAGCGATAAATCACCCATAAGATCGAGGATTTTGTGGCGGACAAATTCGTCCTTGAACCTGAGCCCGGATCCGTTCAGAACGCCGCCTTCTCCGAGGATGATTGCATTCTCAAAGGAGCCTCCCCGTGCGAATCCGTTTGCCTTGAGATATTCGACGTCTTTCAGGAACCCGAAAGTCCGTGCCGGGGCTATCTCGACCGCAAAGTTTTCTTCAGTGAGTTCAATACTCAGGTTCTGTTCACCGAGGAGATCGTGATTGAAATGGATACGATAGGTGATATGTCTCCCGTTGTACGGAAGCGCCGCGATTTCGGCTTGACCGTCAGAAAGAAGAATAGGGTGCAAGATCCTGATGTAAGGCCTCTTCTTGCTCTGTTTCGCGATTCCGCCTTTCAGGATTAGGCTTGTCAACTCCATGGAACTTCCATCCAGGATAGGGATTTCCGAACCATATACTTCAATGATCAGGTTGTCTATACCGAGACCCGCGAGCGTTGCAAGGAGATGTTCTACCGTACGAATTTTGGCCCCGTTGTATCCGAGCGTAGTCGCAAAGGCGGTATCCGTGACATAGCCTGCAGACGCCTTAATCGCAAGGTCCTTGTCCTTGCGCATAAATATTATCCCGGTATCCCGGGGGGCAGGTTTCAGGCAGACCCTCGCATTCCGTCCGGTATGAAGCCCTATGCCCTCGAAGCTTACTTGCTGTTTTAATGTCCTCTGTAAACGCATAACCTCTCTCTGTCCAGAATTTTTTTGTGAGTATGAAAATAGTCTTAAGTCTTAAAGAGGTTTGCAAATATAGTGCCAGCAGATTCATTCCTGGTTATGTTTATTTTGAAATAGGCATATCCGTGAAGATTGGCTTCACAGT
>JAKLQR010000276.1 GCA_022013235.1 Thermodesulfovibrionales bacterium
GTCGAAGGGATGCCTCAGGGCAAAGCGCTTGACCTGGGAGAGGCATGCCCTCTCTGGAATTCTTCTACGAGAATCAAAGGGACAAACGACTATGCCGATACGGCAGACTCAGACATCGTGGTCATCACCGCCGGATTTGCGCGCAAGCCGGGCATGTCAAGGAGCGACCTCCTCCATGCCAATGCAAACGTTGTGAAGAGCGCCTGCGTGGAGATCGCAGAGACATCCCCGCATTCCATACTCATCGTCGTGACAAATCCGATGGACGTCATGGCGCAGCTTGCATGGAAGACCACCGAATTTTCCTGCAGGCGGGTGATGGGAATGGGAGGGATACTTGATGCTTCACGCTTCAGGTCGTTCCTCGCATGGGAACTGAATGTCTCTCCTGAGGACATTGAAGCGCTTGTCTTTGGCGGGCACGGGGATGACATGGTGTCCCTTCCGAGATTTACCACAATAAAAGGAGTGCCGATTACAGAACTGCTCCCCAAAAAGAAGATTAACGCCCTGATAGAGCGGACGCGAAACGGTGGAGCAGAGATCGTGTCTTTCCTGAAATCAGGGAGCGCATACTATGCGCCTGCGGCGTCGACGTTTCAGATGCTCAAGGCCATTCTGCTGGATGAGAAACGTATCCTTCCCTGCGCAGCCTATCTGAACGGCGAGTATGGGATGAAAGATGTGTATATGGGTGTTCCGGTCGTTCTGGGGCAGGAGGGAGCCGAAAAGATCGTCGAGGTAAAACTCACCAGAGAGGAAAAGATGCAGGTAAAACGATCATATACCTCGGTAAAGAAACTGATCAAAACACTGAATCTGTAACGGAGGAGAAATGGAAAAAACACTGTCTATCGTAAAACCTGACGGGGTGAAAAAAAACCTCATCGGGGAAGTCATAAAGAGGTTTGAACAGCAGGGCCTCAGGGTCGCTGCCCTGAAGATGATCCATTTAACAGAAGAGGGAGCGAAGGGGTTCTATATTGTCCACAGGCAGAGGCCTTTTTATGAGAGCCTCACACGCTTCATGTCGGAGGGCCCGATCGTAGTAATGATGGTCGAAGGAGAGAAGGCGATCAGCATAGTAAGAGAAATCATGGGAGCCACAAACCCAAAAGACGCTGCCCCCGGAACGATCAGGGCAGATTTCGCGGCGGATATCGAACATAATATCGTGCATGGGTCCGATTCTCAGGAATCAGCTGAATTTGAGATATCATATTTCTTCTCTTCGTTAGAGATCCACTGATCCACCCCGGCAAGATTGCATTTAGAATTGTTAAAATGTTATTTTAATTATTCTGTAGGCGCGTAGCTCAGTGGGAGAGCGCTTCCTTGACACGGAAGAGGTCAGGGGTTCAATACCCCTCGTGCCTACCATAAAATTCAAACGATTTATCTATACAGCTCCAAGAATTTTTCTTCTGTCAGCCCTGCTTTCTTAATCTGACTTTTTAATAACCCTTGTTTTATTGCCTTCCCTTTATGCATTGGAATTGAGAGAATATTCACATTGCCTTCTTTTGCAAGGTGAACATGGCTTCCTTTCTGTCCTCTTTGCTTCCAGCCTGCTCTTTCAAATGCTTTAATAACCCTGTCAGGCTTGAGGTTATTCAGGCCTCTCATGAAACCTTTCTCACCTTTTTCCTGTCTTTGGTGATTATCTCAAGATGCCCCTTAATGGCATCCTTTATCATTTCAAGAACTTCCTCTATTGTATCACCCTGAGAAGCGCAGCCCGGAAGAGAAGGACATTCTACCCAGAAGCCTCCGTCTTCTGTATCTGTATGAAGAATAACAGAATATCTCTTGCCTTTTACCATGACTTCATATTTCTTTTCTTTCTGTAAATCAACTATCTGTCCTTTGAGGTCCTCAACTATCTCGCCTAAAGCAATAGAAAATATCAACTGTCCGCTTCTGAGCGTATCAATTATTACTTTCTTGTCTTTGGTAAGCACAAAGATTGTGTCACTGTCTGTGAGAAATTTGAGTTCCGCGAGTGGTTTCTTTATTTCAGGCATATTCTTTTTAAGATAGTTCAGGGCTTTTCTTATCTTTTGAAGACTAACCCCTTTATCCATCAAAGTCTTTGCAACCTTTAACTGAACGAGGTCTTTAAAAGAATAGAGCCTGACAGAACCATAACCTGAGGCCTCACTGACAGAAGGTTTTATGAAATGGGTTCTATCCCAGTAATCGATTTGTCTTACGCTTAACCCGGTTATTTCAGAAACTACCCTGGTATTATAATTCACAATATGCCTCCTTTCGTATTTTAATTACCTCTATGTATTTATAATACTTACTATGATCATTGTCGTCAAGAAGCAAATGTCTGGAGATAGGGATGTAGTTACTCAACAGGGAACAAGAAAGGAGTCCCTAGAAAATACAGGAGTTGGTATTGCCAAAAACAGGCGCTGTCCCTATTTTCACCATAATTTTGCTACAGGGTTTTCCCGCTCAATTCTTTGGGACTGCTTTTTGATAATCTCCGAGAAAATCTCCTCACCTTCTTTGCTGATCTTCTGATACTCGTCCTCAGTTATTACACCCTTCTCGTTCATCCAAGTGAGCAGGACAGTTAAAGAAAATCTCAGGAAGGCATATTGCTCATGGAGTTTGGCATGATGCTTTCTTTGAGAGGATTCGCTTCTTTTGATCGGGAAGTCTTCTGCGAAGACTTCCTTGAGCGTGTCAATGCGTTCTTGTATCCAATGAATATATGAACTCATGGCATGTGGCAGGAGGTCGCTAGCTGCTTGCAGTGCAGAAAGGTTCTTCAGATTAAAGTCTCTCCTCTCTGTTTCAATTACAAGACACCGTGCCAGAGTAGACTGAACGGAGACGAGTTCCTCACCAGTAATCAAGAGCATACACCTAGGTTCGTAGCGCCCTTTTTCGCTGGCATCGGAATTTAATCTGCCCCTGTCCGTTCTGTTCCCAGCTGCCCGGATTAGCCTCTGTATTCCGCTCTCCATTTTTTGAGCATCATAGCGGTTAGTTGAAGGATGATAATCATCAATAACCATGAGAGAATCTTTCAGAATAAAGGCTCTCTTGCCAAGAGCATTTGCGGTGTCCTCAAAATTTGAAAGCTTCGCAATCTCCTTGAAATCGCCAAAATGCGCAAGTGCCAAAACTGCGAGAGTCGATTTATATGAACCAGTCATTCCATGCATGAATACGGAAAAATTCGGCATCGGTTGAAGTAGCGTAGTCAACGGGGCAAGATAGATCAGGCTCAACAATGGCAGCGTAATGTCTTTCTTCGCCACATCCAAGAAGGACAAGCTTGCCCTTATTGCTTTCTGTTCGTCCTTCACCTCCAGAGGAAGGCTGTATTTTCCGAGTTCTCCGGTCAGCTTGATATTGACATTCTCTGCGCCTATGGCTCCGCCTGTTGTGAGGTATGCCAATACTCCGTCAATATTTCTCCAGCCAGTATGAGTGTAAAAAGTAGTCCGCTCGACCTGTTTAGAATTCACCTGAATATAGTGCCGCACGCAATCCTTGACTGCCATCCCAGGTTCAATGATCGCTTTTGTACCCCACTTGTGGAGCCAAGTCATCATTGGAAATTCCTTCCTTGTGATTTCTATTTCAGGAAATTTATTGTCTTTGCTACTGCCCTCAACGAGGTAAGACTGTTTAACTTCTGCTCCATCATCTTCAGAAATTTCCTGTACGATGCATGCATCAAAATTTGAGAGCCTGACAGGAACCGTGACGTTATGTATGATTCTCCATTTATATAAAAATCCTTCTCCATCAAAGAAGTAACTTCCTTCTTCTGAAGAGCTTTTCTTTGTAAGGCGCTGCAAGGTGTTTATGAGATTTTCAATATTCTTGAGCTTACATTCGCGTATTTTTTGAATAAAGCTCCCAGTGCCACGGAGAGCCTCACCAGCGTCTCGCCTTTTCTTGTTGTCTTCGTAGACATATCTTGTTCGCTCTTCGTCATACTCCTCGCGAAAAACCAAACTGAAGGCATCGTGGATTTGTTCCTCAGTTAAACCGGATTCGATGAGGAGCGATGTGTAGGAAGTGTCGAGGTCGTCCCATCCGTGAAGTAGTTTGTCGTCGCGCCATTGATGCCCGATTTCCCATGACAAAACCTTAAGTACATCGTCCCGCTTCTTGCTGTCATATTTATAGAATTCCTCGGGCAGTTCTGGCAGCTTGTTGAGAGGCATTTTCAGCTGCCAGCTTCTATTTTCTATCGGTGCGAGAATGAGATAACTTTTTCCACCGACACGATATGTGACGCCGAAGCCTGCTTTTGTAGGCACCGTCGCTGCTGAGAGATTTTCTGAGCTTTTGAATAAAAAGTGTCTGCCATTTTTCGAACAGTGGATCGCCGGTTCAATCGCTTTGTTGCGACATATTGTTTCCAGATATTTAATGCTAGCAGCATCTTCAACATCTAGAGCAACATATCCTTTCGGGATTATCCACCCGAGCCAACCTTTTGTTTGAAGCCATTGTTCAATCTCGTCGTTGTCGGGACCGCTGTAGTCATCCTTTGTGTACCCCTTATTCAAAGCTTCTTTGGCCACCTTATAGCGCTCCTCTGCAGTATACTTGGGGTTATCATAACGAGGGTTATAGCCTTTACATTTAACTGGACGAAATCCTTCTGCACGGTAGAAACGGAATAAGGTGTCCGAGTCATCGGCCAACTCCGGTGTATTTTTTGGATTTGGAAGTTTAACAACAACAACTCTTGCACTAATACCACGGAATCGCTCGTTCAAAAATTTTGACCAATTTTCAACACTTTTTCTGAACCTTTCCTGTGCTTTGTTACGCTGCATATTCTTTCTCCTTTCAAAAAAAAAGCGCCCTTCCAATGGAAGGGCTTACGTTTTTTACAAATTCTTGGATACGACTCCGCAATGATGGACTACACAGAAACCATTACATACGAATTGCCTCCTTTCTGAAGTGCTGAGACTTCGTTTAAAGTTTTAGCGCATCTGTATTCTGCACATAGTTCTCCCCCATCTTTTTTGTGTGCAGATTTTTGGCTGTCCGAAAAATGACGTGGAAATGCCGGGAGTTTAGTTTTTGTCGATTTTAAAGAGAAAAAGAATTTTGGGCAGGCTTCGCCCATTAGGTTGTTTTTATTGTGTTTAAATTGTATTTAATTATGGCTCAGAAATTTAAAATTTGTCAATAGTCGTATGATCATTCATCTATCAACTCCTACATCAAAGGCGCATGGCGGGGATGATGGGGGCTGAGGATAACACCTACGACTAAATATCTTCGAATATGCTCTGGAAGAGTTTACTTGTAGGAGAAAGTTTAATGTCTAAATCAGAAAGGATAGAAATACCTATGCAAAACAAAACACGTCTAACCCACCTCGGCTGAATATAATTTAGGTTCTCTATACTGGATCAATTTTAATGCACAATTATGTGCCTCTGTTAACCACACTGCCAAATCCGTAAAAGATAGCCTATGTCTACCAAGTTCTAAACCATCTTCAATAGGGATCATACAAAGTGACTGGCCATGTGTTATATCCCCCTTTTGAATTCTATTTTCCAAGTGTTCAACAGCGTCTCTTATGTTTGTTATACGTTTTTCAACATTGCCGGTAAGAACCTTTAACTTTCTTGGAAGCATGTCTTTTAAAGAATGAGGTACTTTAGGATGGCCTCTAAGGCTTTTTAAATAATTTATTACCCTCTTTAGGCTGCTAATACAAATTTCAAAATGTCCTGAAGCAACGACTATCATCCAAGGTGTCGCTAAAGAATTGCTCTTTGAGGATATAAATTTTTCGAGGATATTTCGCCCGTTCTCATACTCTTGAATCGTGAGATCAACTAAGCGTATAAAATTCATAGTTAATGCATAAGCCTCATAGTCAGAGGGGCCTGCAGAGGTAAAAAAACGGTTATACATGAAAACAGGACTTAGTTTTTCTAAATTGGAAAGATTTGGAATGTTATATTTAATTTTCAACATAAATTAAATTTACCGTTAAATTCTATGGGTGACTTGCTTGCGGGCCATCCTTTTGAGGCAATTTTAGATGATTGAGCATAAATTTTCTATCATCGTCTTGAGATTCCACCACAAGGTTCCCAGCGTGAGGGGATTTTATCTGCTAACAAAAAATGGCCATAATAAATGTACGTACCTCGCGAGATGTTGATATTCATCGAAGAAGCTTTTCGCAAATCAGCAAGAAAACTGTGAGGCTTAGGCGGAGAAACGATCTGTCCGGTGAGGTCAATCTCCCAAGATTCAGTCCGTTGCGCATGGCTGTCAATTTGTATACTAACACGCGCATACTCTGGATTGAAGTCATCTTTCATCATACGATCAGTAATTTTATTAACCTCCTTTTTCGTGAGCAATTTCCCAGTTAAAATATAAATGAATATTTCTGGGCTTTGAGTTTCCTCGTCACAACGAAGAATCATTTCTATATTGCCACCCTTGAATGTGATTGGATCTGAGGGAGGATAAAAGGCTGCCTCACAACGTGCTTGTCCAATAACCACAAGATCGCGGACACCAGAAGCAACAAAATAGTCTTCTGGAATTTTTTGACCGCGGTCTATTTTAAAACGGGCATCACGTATAATGTTCCTCTGCTGCGAAGTTACTTGGGGTTTGATATCGTTCAGAACGCATTTGCAGAATCGAAGTGCCTCGTCAGGCGGCATAGAAGTTTCGGCAAAGCCTTGAAGACAAACATCACCGAGAAAGTCCAATTCGGCGTCTCCTGATAAAATGCTTTTATCTCCGATGGCACTCTGATGCTGAGTAGTCTGTTGTTTATTCGCAGATTCCTTTTTAGACAATAGTCGATATGGCCACATTAAGCCTTTTGCCATCGAAATAACTGGCGATGTTCCATCTCTATCGCGACTTAAATAGTCTCCAAAAGCCGCAAGCAAATATATAACAATAAACGCTATTAAAATCTTTCTATACATGCGTTATCTCCCGCTCTAATATTGTTTGTTATTATTCCAAATTTTATAACATTATAGAAAGCAACGAGCATACAGTCAAACAGAAGCAGTATAATTTATGAGTTTGTTACTCCGAACCTAAACAATTTCATCTGTACTCATCACAAAATTGCCTGATTTAAAACAGGAGAACTTCAGGAAGGAAGAGAGCAGCAATGAAAGCACCGCAGATAGAAACTTTACTTCAGCACATTCTTAGCTCAAAGCGCGAAACTGCAAAATCTCAAGCCTTTAGAAGTTAGCGAATTTACAAGATGGTTAATCCCTTTATCAGTCATCATTGTTTTAAAACGTGAACGAATACCGTGCGCAAGTCTTTCATTTTCAAGAACTGCCGCCACTTCTAAAATCTGCTCCTCTGACCAATCTGGCAGTAATGTTTCCATAATTTGATTAATGGATGTAGTAATGCCGCCTCCCGGACCAACGCGGTTCCCAGTTCTTTTGTCATAATCAATTGGATCTCTAAGGATTCTGAGCAGGAACATATGTTCTATTCTCAATCTGTCAAGCAGGTTTAAGAACTCTTCAATCTCGTCGTAAGTAACATCAGACGATAGCATTGCATTGGTTAAAATTCGCCTGAAAGAATGTCTTTTCTCTTCCTGTCGTGTATTAATAATTTTTTTAGCTGTATTTTCAAAAATATCAAGGAAATCATCTCTGGAAATAAAATCTTGATTAATTTTATCCTGCATCTGGTCGAGGTCTTGTTTCATGCCCTCCAGAAATTCAAGGAGACGGCGTTCCTTGCGAATTGCTTGTAAGTCGTTCATCAGAGAATTGAGCGTCCCTCCCAGGGAAGGGACAGCTGCAGCTAATGCCTTGATCGCAACTATTGCTCCCGTTTTTAACTGTGAGTCTTCAGGTATTGCCAATTCACTCATCCTTGTCTCCTTGAAACAGTCGTAATTGGTGTATGCGTAGGTCAGCATCCTCTATATCGGATAAAAAAGTGACCTTATTTCGTCTATCTGATTTTCTCATTATCACTTGAAATATAGACTTTGTGGGAAATCGCTGTCAATAAGCATTTCAGGAAGTACATCTCTATAGGTAGGCAAACTTGGAAGCATTGCTTTCTCAGCAAAGCTTTCATATGTTAAAGCAGTCCCTCAGAACCTCACCTGTTCCATAAACACCCTTGAATCATGAGCCAGTATCTGGGTATAGATCAGGGTCTTCGTGATATCCCTGTGTCCTAGCCATTCCCTCAAGACTGTAACGGGCACTCCGTGCAGTATACAGTTGACAGCGAAGGAATGCCGAAAGGTATGCGGGTGACATCGTTCATCTTGAATACCGGCAACGGTACAGGCTTGATGTACATGGTTATAGGCTGTCTTCCGGTTGAAGAGAAAGAGCCTGTCGCCGCGTTTCAGTTGCTTCTGGTTTATCCATAGGGCAAGTTCCCCTAGAAATCCATTTTGAAGGGGAATAGCCCTCGTGTGACCCTCTCTTTTCAGCGTGCTTACCCGTAAGACCTTGCCCATTAGATCAATGTCCTCTAGCCGGACTGAAAGGGCTTCACTTACCCTTACCCCTGTATTCCACAGAAATAGGCAGAAGAAAAATTGCTTATAGTGATGTCCTCTCAGTTCTTCGGACAGGATTCGCTGAATCTCTTCATTGGAGAAGTATTTCGGGACAGGTCTGTGGAAGGCCATACTGATCTTTTTCGGAGAAGCAGACGTTAACTTAGTTAACTTAGTTAACTTTGAAACGGGTATAAGATCCATAATTATTTACTCCTTTGGAATTCCTTTTAGGTAAAATTATACCCTGAAAATGGCAAAAAAGTAAACAATTTCGATGGGTTTCGGGCTTTTCAGGTGGGTAAAATTACTCAGAACGCCCCCTTTCGGGTAAGAAGAAAAACTGGATATTTAAGACTGATAATAAATCCTATGGCTTCTATTTCACCAAGGCTTTACCTTCTTATCCGGTACTGCGAGCAAAATGGAGTTTTTAATGACCACGTCATCCTACTCAACACCATAGATACATTTCGATGGATTAGACTTCGTTATTATTTATGATCATCGTGGCAGATTGTCTCGATTCCCTGGCAAATTCAGGTCTGTTTTCTTTTATTCTACTGCGTCATTGCGCTTTATAGGTTTTTTGCATATCATATTCCTATGTTTGCCATAGGTGGGTTTCTCATTGGAGGGAATAGTGATATGATAGGCAATAGTAAATTCAAAAGACAAACACTTTCGACATTTAGTTGTACAGTATATGGGCACAATTAATGGAGGGGGAAAAGAACATAAAATTTAAATTTTTATCAGATAAGCCCTTAAAAGAAGAAAGTGAGCTGCTCCATATTGAATTTGGACATAAAGAATTAGGCACTACTCTTTCGAAAATTGTTGAGAATGTTGAAGCACCTTTTACAATTGGCTTGTTTGGTAAGTGGGGTACTGGTAAAAGTAGCCTCTCATTCTTGCTTCGAAATGTTCTTAAAAGAAAAAATATTCCTGTTGTCATTTTTGATGTATGGAAACACGAGAAGGATGCACTTCGAAGAACATTCTTAAGAGAAATTGCACGTCAACTCGATAATGCCAAAGCTATCGAAGAAAATTTCCAGTTAAACGAACGATTAGATAA
>JAKLQR010000277.1 GCA_022013235.1 Thermodesulfovibrionales bacterium
AAAAATCGACCTTCAGGGCAATAAAGAATTCGATGATGAGAAATTACGGGAGAAAATCACCATAACGACCGGAGCTATCGCCGATGCGGTCCTTATCCAGGATAATGCGAACAAATTGAAAGATTTTTATGAAGAGGAAGGATACTGGCTCGCACGCATAGTCCCTGTAGTCAAAACGGTCGGCGAGCATGAAGTGTGCCTCACTTACCAAATCGAGGAAGGTCAGAAGGTAAAGATAAAAAAGATACAGGTAGAGGGTAGCAAGGCCCTTTCGGCAGGAAAAATCAAGGGCATCATGGAGACAAAAGAGTGGTGGTTCCTGTCCTTTATCACCTCGTCAGGGTATTACCAGAAAACCCGCATGGATGTGGATATAGAGCGGATACGCGACCTCTATTTCAATAACGGGTACATCAAGGTCGTGGTCGGAGATCCGGAGATACAACTCGCGGAAGACAAACAGAAAATGACGATCACCATCCCGGTCTCTGAAGGGGAACAGTTCAGCCTTTCCTCAATAGAATTCAGAGGGAACACGGTGTTTGGGGATGAGGAAATAAAGAAGAGGATCACCATGGCGGCTGGCAAACCCTTCAGCAAGGAATCCCTCAGGAAAGACATCATGGGGATCTCCGATCTCTATTCGGAAAACGGGTATGCGCTGATAACAGTCACCCCGGACCTCGAACCTGACGATGCTGCCAGACTCGTAAAAATAACGCTGAAGATTGATGAGGGCGCGAAATACAGGATAGGAAGAATAGAGATATCGGGGAACACGAAAACACGCGACAAGGTCATCAGGAGAGAAGTGAGGCTTGATGAAGGGGACACCTTTAACAGCGCCCTGATCAAGAGGAGCTATGAGAAAATCAATAATCTGAACTACTTCGAAACAGTCGACCTCTCGCCGAAACCCCGCCCCGAGGAAAAACTCGTCGATCTTGATATCAAGGTAAAAGAGAGACCGACGGGCTTCTTCAGCATCGGCGGCGGATACAGCTCTGTCGAAAAATTCATCGCCATGATCGAGCTGACACAGGGGAACCTTTTCGGCAGGGGACAGTATATGAAAATAGGGGCACAGCTCGGAGGGAGAACCACCTATTACGATATCACGTTCAGGGAACCGTGGCTCTTTGACAAGCCGATCTCGCTCTCTACCAACGTCTATAAAACCCAGAAAGATTATATCGAATATGACAAAGACGCGATCGGTTTCGGCATCTCCCTGGGCAAAAGGTTTACCGACTACTGGTCCGGCAGCGTTGCATATAATTTCGAAAATGCAAAGGTCACCAATGTTGCTGATGATGCCTCGGTGATTATTCAAGCCCAGGAGGGTTCGAAGACTACTAGCAGTGTCACGCCCACCATTGTCAGGGATTCGAGAGACAACTATCTTGACCCGTCCCGCGGTTCGAGGAACTCCCTCTATGTAACGTATGCCGGTCTCGGAGGAACGAATAATTTTGTAAAGAGTGAAATTGATTCCGCATGGTATCTTCCGCTCGGTCCCACCTCGTTTATGCTCCGCGGGAGGTTAGGGTATGCGTCGGGGATAGGCGGCAAGGAACTGCCCCTGTATGAACGGTTCTATGTGGGCGGCATCTATACCATAAGGGGTTTGGGTTTTGGCGAAGCAGGACCCAAGGACAGCAACGGAGACGAGATAGGCGGGCTCACCCAGCTCATTTTCAATACGGAGTTTCTCTTCCCCCTCGTGAGTGACATCAGATTAAAGGGCGTTGTCTTCTTTGACGCAGGAAACTCATACGACACTAAAAGTGCAGATGTCACCTCCGACAGTTTCGGCGATCTGAGGTATACAACCGGAGCAGGCCTGCGATGGATCTCGCCGATAGGGCCCGTAAGGATCGAATGGGGATACAACCTTGACAGAAGGCCCGGAGAAAAGTCGAGCAGGTTCGAATTTGCCTTCGGGACCTTCTTCTGAAATATTTTTTTAAACCAGAATAAAAACAACGAGGAGGATACATGAAAAAACCTGTTATGAGAGTACTCGCATTCAGCATGGTGCTTGTGGTTTTTTGCCTTCTGCCTGCGTTCACCCATGCTGCAGAGGTTGTGAAATTCGGTGCGGTCGATGTGCAAAAGGTACTGAATGAATCCGACGCCGGGAAAAAGGCGAAATCCGACCTGGAGTCACTGATAAAATCGAAGCAGACGGTCATAGACGAAAAGGGCAAGGCCATCGAGAAGCTCAAGAACGATCTCGAAAAGCAGGCTTCGGTGCTTTCTCCGGACGCGAGGAAAAACAAGGAAGACGAACTCGAAAAACATGTTAGAGAGTATCAGCGCCTCGTGCAGGATTCACAGGCCGATGTGAAAAAGAAAGAGTCCGAGCTCACTGAAAATCTACTGAAAGAGATCTAGGATATGATCCAGAAGATCGGCGAAGATGAAGGATATACCATGATCTTCGAAAGAGGGATGGTTATCTATTCAAACAAGGGGATAGACCTCACGGATATCGTGTTAAAGAAATTCGATGACTTAAAATCCAGATCGAAGAAGTAGTGAAGCTCAGAGAACTTGCATCGCTCATACACGGCGAAATCATCGGTGATGAGAGCATAGAGATCACCGGGGTTTCCGGCATCCGGGAAGCGAAGGAAGGCGACATCACTTTCCTTTCGGCCAGGAAGTTCCTGAAAGACCTTGCCGGTTCCGGGGCATCGTGCGTAATCGTCAGCGAGCCGCTTCCCGACATCCCGGTTGCCCAGGTAAAGGTGCCGAATCCCCAGCTGGCTTTTGCAAAACTGCTCGAACACTTCTATGTGAAACGTCACGGACCTGCCGGGGTAAGCGCTGATGCATATATCTCCGGGACTGCACGGATCGCGGAAGGAGTATCTGTCTATCCTTTCTGTTATATCTCTGCCGGAGTTTCTCTCGGGAAGGGGACAGTGGTGTATCCCCATGTTTTTATAGGGGAAGATAGTGCGATCGGAGAAGACTGCATCCTGCACCCTAATGTTACCGTAAGAGAGAAGGTCCGGATCGGTGACAGGGTCATCATCCATTCCGGTACGGTAATCGGCTCCGACGGGTTCGGGTATGTGTTTGATCAGGGCGTACACCATAAAATCCCCCAGGTCGGGGGAGTGATCGTTGCAGACGATGTCGAAATAGGGGCGAATGTCTCTATCGACCGTGCAACTACAGGGAATACCATGATCGGCAGCGGCACAAAAATAGACAATCTCGTTCAGATCGCGCACAATGTAAAAATAGGGAAAAATTCCCTCATTATCTCGCAGGTCGGGATCGCAGGGAGTTCCGAAATAGGTGATTATGTCACCCTGGCCGGTCAGGTCGGGGTCGCAGACCATACTCACATTGAGTCTGAAACAATATTCGGCGCCCAGTCGGGCGCGATGGGGCATGTTGCAAAGGGAATATATTCAGGTTCTCCCGGTATGCCGCACAGAGAATGGCTGAAGGCCCGGGTGGTTTTTGCAAAACTGCCGGAGCTCCAGAAAAAAGTGAGAGCGCTCGAAGCAAAAATAAAGGAACTCGAAAAGGAGGAACCCTGAATGATAGATATAAAAGAGATTCAGACACTCCTGCCTCACCGGTATCCTTTCCTCCTGGTCGACAGGATCATCGAACTGAAACCCGGAGAAAAAGCGATAGGGATAAAGAACGTCACAGCGAATGAGGAGTTTTTTCAGGGCCATTTCCCGGGCAATCCCATTATGCCGGGGGTCCTCATGGTTGAAGCGATGGCACAGGTTGCAGGAATCCTCGCCTTCAAGTCAGGGGACATTCAGGGCCAATCCGTATATTTCATGAGCATCGAGAAAGTAAAATTCAGGAGACCGGTAGTGCCCGGAGACCAACTCCGGATGGAGATTAAAATACTCCAGCAGAGGGGCAACGTATGGAAATTCTCCGGACATGCATTTGTCGAGGACAAGATCGCCTCAGAAGCAGAATTCACTGCCATGGTTACCGACAAGGAGATATAGAGAATTATGGAGAGAGAGATTCATCCCTCAGCCGTTATCGACCCGAAAGCTGAAATCGAGGAAGGGGTTGTAATCGGCCCGTTCTCGATAGTCAGGGAAGGGGTCCGGATTAAAAAAGGCACGAAGCTCATGTCGAATGTCATTCTCGAAGGAGATACCGAGATAGGTGAAAACTGTACCATCTATCCGTTCACGAGCATCGGCCTCCCCCCGCAGGATATGAAGTACAGGGGGGAAAAGACCGGGGTAAAGATCGGCGACAACAATACCATCCGGGAGTATATTACCATTCACAGGGCCTCTGTCGGCGGAGACGGATTCACCAGGATCGGGAACAACAATTTCCTCATGGCATATGTGCATATCGCGCATGACTGCAAAATCGGCTCCAGCATCGCCATGGCGAACGTTGCAACACTCGCAGGACATATCCTTGTCGAAGACCATGCCGTCATCGGCGGCCTCGTCGCAATCCACCAGTTCACCCGGATCGGGGCCTATGCAATGGTCGGCGGGTTCAGCGGCGTGGGGCAGGACATCCCGCCGTATATGATCGCAGCAGGAGCACGGGCGAAGCTTTTCGGACCGAACACCATCGGCCTGAAGAGATACGGCTTCTCGGACGAAACCATTAACGAACTGAAAAAAGCATACAAGATACTCTTCAGAGAGAAACACACCCTGAAAGAAGCGATCAAGAAAGTTCAGGAGGAACTACCGTACACCGATGAGATAAAACATCTCATCGAATTCATACAGGCAAACAAAAGAGGAATCTGCCGCTGAAAAATAAATCAATAATCAATGAGCATTTATCAATGCAAAAATATAATTTTTTAAAAATCCTTCCTCCTTCATTGACAATTGATAATTGATTATTGATGATTTTAACTTGATTCTTCCCCCGGAGATAATTTGACAAAACCTCGGCACGCGGGAAAAAAAATCGGCATCATCGCCGGTGCAGGCAAACTTCCTATGGCAATCGCAAACGAAGCAAGGGCGCAGGGCTACAGCGTCTTTGCGGTCGCGCTCGAACCCCTCGCTGACAAGGGCATCTCAGCCTGCGCAGACGGGATCAGCTGGGTGAACGTCGGTAAATTCGGGAAGCTGATCGATACCCTTAAAAAACACGGCATCAGCGAAGCCGTGATGGCAGGGAAGGTTTCGAAGACCCTCCTCTACAAAAGCAGGATTACCCCGGACCTGAGGGCGATGAAACTGCTCTTTTCCCTGAAAGACAGGAAAGACGATTCCATCCTCCTTGCGATTACAAAAGAGCTGGAACAGGAAGGAATCCGCCTCCTTGACATCACCCGCTTCAGCGGTTCCCTTCTCGCATCCGAAGGGGTGCATACGAAAAGAAAGCCGACCGACTCCGAATGGAAAGACATCGGATTCGGATGGAAGATCGCAAAGGAAATCGGGAGACTGGACATCGGTCAGACCGTTGTGGTCAGGGAGCAGGCAGTCATGGCAGTAGAGGCCATCGAGGGGACGGACGAGGCGATCCGGCGAGGAGGGACCCTTGCAGGCGAAGGCGCTGTTATTGTAAAGGTGAGCAAACCCGAACAGGATATGAGGTTCGACGTCCCTGCCGTGGGCCCGCAGACTTTGCATATCATGGAAGAGGTCCACGCAAAAGTCCTTGCCGTGGAAACAAACAAATGCCTTATCCTGAACAAGGCTTCCCTGATCGAAGAGGCGAACAAAGCGAAAATTACCATTGTAGGTTATTCAGGTTCATAGAGCAAGAATCAAAATCAGTAGCGAGAGGGGAGAGAAAGCATGAAAAGTTACAAAGTACTAACCGCAGTATTTTTAACTGCACTCTGCTTTCTTCTGGCCGGATCACGGGCAGAGGCAAGGAAACCTACAGTCATTTTCGACCAGGGGCACGGCCAGAAATTCTTGATCGAACAGAAAGGGGACCTCCATCTCTCCGGACTTTCAGGGTTGTTCAAAAGTGAAGGCTTTGAAGTAAAAATCAATATCGGACAGGTCACCGACAAGGTCCTTGCAAGAACCGACGTACTGGTGATTTCCGGCGGGTTCAAGCCCCTCGCTTCCGCGGAAACAGAAGCCATAGTCCGCTTTCTGAAAAGAGGAGGCAACCTCTGTATAATGCTCCACATCCCGCAGCCGGTTCACGAATTGATGGCCCGGCTCAGGATCTACGCCTCCAACGGGGTACTTCAGGAACAGGAGAACCTGATAAAACAGGGACCGAAAGAATTTTTCGTAACTCAACTGGGGCAGCACGCGATCACGCACGGGATCAAAAAATTCGCCGTCTACGGCGGATGGGCGCTCATGAGCGACTCGCAAACAGGGAAGGTCATCGCCTGGACCAGCCCGAAGGCATGGATCGACCTGAACAGAAACAATAAACTCGACTCCCCTCCTGATGCAAAGCAGGCATTCGGCGTCGCTGTCGCCGGCACCCTCGGCAAAGGGCGCTATGTAGTCTTTGGAGACGATGCAATATTCCAGAATACATTTCTTGTGCAAGAGAATATGGCACTCGGAAAGAATCTGGTGAGATGGCTGAAGAGCCGAGAGAGAACTACCCCCCAATCGGGTATAGTCCTCTAACCCATTGTATTCATAAATTTCCGGAGAGAACGCTGTTCGGCATATGAGTCAGAATGCAAAGCCGCTGATAAAGAAGGATGTGGTCATCATCGGGGCAGGAGCTTCAGGCCTTATGTGCGCCAGAGAAGCCGGGGAGAGAAACCGTTCGGTCCTTGTCCTCGAACATATGAACAGAACAGGGAAAAAAATCAGGATTTCAGGCGGGGGACGATGCAATTTCACCAATATACACCTGCAGCCTGACCAGTACCTGTCAGACAATCCCTATTTCTGTAAATCCGCCCTCGCGCGGTTTACCCCACGCGATTTCATTGGCATGGCAGAACATCATGGAATAGCATACGGGGAAAAGGAAGAAGGCCAGATGTTTTGCCAGAGGTCTTCAGGGGATATCGTGAAGATGCTCGATGAGGAATGCCGGAATGCCGGGGTAAAAATACTCCTGAACTGCAGAGTGGGAAGCATAACAAAAACCGGCCATTTCTCCATTGCAACAAATTCAGGCAGGATAGAAACAGGGGCGCTTGTTATCGCAACGGGTGGGTTGTCGTATCCTGAACTCGGGGCAACAGACCTCGGATTCCGTATCGCACAGAAGTTTGGCCTGAGAGTTACAAGGTTGAGGCCAGCGCTTGTCCCGCTTCTGTTCAGCCGTCGCGATCTGCATGCGTTTAAAGGGTTGAGCGGCATTTCATTTGATGCCGTGGTCAGGTGCAAGGGCATACAGTTCCGGGGGAAAGTCCTTTTTACCCACCAGGGAATGAGCGGCCCTGCGATTCTTCAGATTTCATCATACTGGGATTGCGGAGATGAAATCTCGATCGACCTGATGCCCGGCATGGATTCCTATGCGCTTCTCACAGGAATGCAAAAGAGCCGGATGGAGTTGAGCAACCTTTTCTCGGCATATCTCCCCAGAAGGTTCTGTCAGCAGTGGTGTGCAGTGAACGCGCCCTCAAGACCGGTATGCCAATATACAGAAAAGGAGCTAAGGGAAATCGCGCATAAAATCCACCATTGGACGATACGGTTTGAACGCACTGCCGGCTATGCACAGGCAGAGGTCACCGCCGGAGGAATCGATACCTCAGAACTGTCTTCAAGGACAATGGAATCAAAGAAGGTTCCGGGGCTTTTTTTTGCAGGCGAGGTTATTGATATTGCAGGACAGCTCGGCGGATACAACCTTCAGTGGGCATGGTCCTCGGGATTTGCTGCAGGACAATATGCATAACACCAGAACTGTCATACTCGCATCGGCGTCTCCGAGGAGGAAAGAGATTCTCAGAAAGACAGGGCTGAAATTCCGGGTCGATGAAAGCGACTATGAAGAAGACGCCGTTCCCGGCCTGAAGCCCCACGAACTGGTAAAATTCCATGCACGCCAAAAGGCGAGGGACGTTGCCCGCAGGCACAGAAATGCTCTCGTCATCGCTGCTGACACCATCGTCGCGTTGAAAGGCAGTCTCTACGGAAAACCCCGGAACCGGGAACAGGCAGGAGAGATGCTGAAGGCCCTGAGCGGGAAGGCACATTCAGTCATCACGGGATTTACGATAAGAGATTCTGCCGATTCCAGGGAACTCTCCGGATCAGTCGAAACAAAGGTCTTTTTCAAGCGGCTGAGCATGGATGAAATCAAGGCATATGTGAGATCAGGCGAGCCTCTCGATAAGGCGGGAGCCTACGGCATTCAGGGACTTGGCGCTGTGCTGGTAAAAAAAATCGAAGGGGATTTCTTCAACGTGGTGGGACTGCCCTTGCATGCCCTTACCGAAGCTCTGAAGAAATTCGGTGTGTTTGTGCCATGAGATGTGCCCCAAATTTGAGCTGACCATGCAGATTCCCCCTTATCTTGTGAACGAACATTATGACGACCGCTATTTCGATGTGGTCAATGCAATTGAAGAAGCGAAGCACATCTTTTTTCGGGGTACCGGCATCATAGATATCCTTTCCACCGCAGGACAGGGCAGGAAAGAATTCAGAATAGGCGAGACAGGCTTCGGCGCAGGCCGTCTGCTCATTGCTCTCATGGATTTTCTGGACAATTGCGGCATCACGGATATAGCGATTATCTACAATTCCGTTGAACTGCATCCGGTCACTTCCGAGCGAATGGCGTCCATTCTCGAAGGATTCAGAACAGAGACGGGTCAGCTTATTGATCTGCTTGTCCGGAATTACAGCCGCGTCGAAATTTCCAGACCGGGGTGGCACCAGATACAACTCACCCGGCCTTTTGGCACCCTGACCTTGAATCTCTGGATTGGTGAGGCCCTCGAAATGGTCCAGGCACTCACCATTCCCTGTGACACATGGTTTCTGGATGGTCATGGACCAAAGAAAAACCCCTCCATATGGAGGCGTGAGCTTCTTATGGCGATCGGAGAAAAAACAGTGCCCGGCGGGACCTGTGCCACCTATACTGTTGCCGGAGCCGTAAGACGGGGACTTATCGCTGCGGGGTTTTCTGTCGAGCAACGCCCTGGTTTTGGTGGGAAAAAATCAGTGCTCAAAGGACTAAAACTGTAGTGCAGGCATCTATTTCTTTTGTCGGTTTTCCTCGTTGCTCACATAATACTACGATCTGAGCATTTTTATAGAGCACTCTGTTCTGTTAACCCGGCAAGTAAATACTTTAAAATCGTCATTGTCCTGCATGACCGGACAATCCAGAACCTATTGGAAAGACTGGATTCCCCGATCAAGTCGGGGAATGACAAACAATAGAGGTTCATCTGTTTATTTGCCAAAGTAATAACAGAAATCAGCCGCCTTCTTCTTCTTCCTCAATAACCACAAGCATCAGGCCGCAATCGGAGCACTCATTCTCGCCGGTACCCACAGGGGAACCACAGGCCGGGCACCTGCCCTGGCTGATCAGTTCATTGGAAGCCCGCAACTCCGGATGTATTTCCATGTAGTATTCAGCAATGCGCTCTTGTGCCCTTTCAAAGTCCTCTTTAGATACGATCAACATGCATTTGGGGCGACAGCCTTTGTTACAGCCGGCATCGGAAGTGACCGTGCAAGGGATTCCGGCATTGATGAGGACCTTGTACAGTTCACCTAACCACTTCAGGTCGCCTTCCCTGACCACGACTGAGTTTTCAACGGCCTTCGCCATCAGCCGCTTCTTTTCTTCCTGTGCCTGTCTGTGCTCCTCGTGCAAAAGGAGGACCGCGCCGCAATCAGCGCATTTCCCAATATGCGGCAGATATTCCACTTCGCAATCAGGACATATTTTATTTCGGTTCATAGTTCGGGACTAGGGAAATAAAAATATATTTTCCGGTTCATTCTTTTATATTAGCAGAGCTTGGAATAAATTAGAGGCAAGAGAGGGAATAGACAAGGCAGCAATTCTGCATCACTTTTCAAAGTCGGACTTATTTAGACCGGACTGGCGCACTATAGAGGCAAACGTGCCATGCGGCATTTCTTTTCTCGGCGAGGGGACAATTACTGTTCTGTCATCTTTGCGTAACTTCTTATGGCTTCCGGTCTGGTCTATCTCAATGAACCCTTTTTTCATAAGCACTGCAAGAATATGCCGGGATGAGTGCAGCTTAGGCATAAATCTTTGCTTCTCCGATTAATGTTTCTCCTATATCGTGGAAAGCGGAAAGTTTCTTTTTTGGCTCATTGCGAAAATAGAGCTCAACTGCATCTTTAAGGTTGCTTATTGCCTCTTCAATAGTATCACCGCAACTGGCGATATCAATATTCAGGCACTGAGAAACATAATATGTTCCTTCCCTGTAGATAACATATTTGAACGCTTTCATTTGTTATACCTCCTTCTTTAAATTATATAGGTATTTTGACATATTATAGTTCGGGACAGGGAAATTAATAGTTATTTTCCGGATCATTCTTCTATATTAGCAGAGCTTGGAATAAATTAGAGGCAAGAGTATGGTAGGGTCTTGTGAAAGGAAGGGAGTAAAGACAGCACGATGTCAAATACTCACAGAAGTCTTTGCAGCGGCCTCCAAACTCGAGATAGCATATTGCACTTTATAAAACTCGCCGTTAGTAAATAACTTCACCTGCAATGAATCATATCTAATCCCTTGAAATTATTGAAGATTACTGTTACAACTATTTATCATTAGTGGCCGGAGAAAGTTAAAAGCAAAGTGGCCTGTTCGGCTCGATTGTTGGATAATAGTGGTGACGAAACTCTATACCAGCAAGGAGGAAC
>JAKLQR010000278.1 GCA_022013235.1 Thermodesulfovibrionales bacterium
GATTATTTCCTCCACAGCGGGTGGTACGGGGGAGGGCACGCATTGTTTTGTCGCCCGAAAAATAGCAGAGAGTGTTAAGGAAACCTTTACAGAGACGACACTTACAATGAATTTTATCCGTGTGGGCCAATTAACGTATCGTTCAGTAAATAACGATAAGACTGCACTAAATACCTTCTTCGGTGTCGCGGCTGATGCGGCCTTTATGCTACGGATAAAGAAAGAATTTCCAGCGGCGGTCACGAATTGGTTCTATGTGGATTTACCTGATGTGGGCATGGGCGATAAGGCCAAGCGAGTGCGGGGTGAGATTGTTGAGATGGCCTGCAAAGCCATTATGCTCCCCGAAATGCAAGATGATCTTCAAAAACTGTTGGTGAATCGTGTCGGTGCGCCGATCGTCCTGGTGCGAACTGGATACTGGGGCCGCGACTTTGGCAGCAATCAGAAGTATTTGGAGACCCTCAAGCAATTAACAGCTAAACTGACCGATTTGACGGAGCCAAACTATAAACGGAAATATATTGAAGGAAAGCCCGAACCCCAAGTCAGTGTTCCTGGCCTTGACGATCGTAGCCGGGATGTGCAGAACGCGAAATATGTTTTAGGTCGAATGGAAAAGGGTTGGACATTCCCGCGTTACCGCCTGGCAGGGATTCCGAAAGACCTGGTCCAGATAGAGGCCATTGTTTCCGACTGGAAAAATTCGATGCACGATCTGGTGGAGACTGATATTGACCACCTGACAGTTGAATTTCGTGTGGATGAATTATCTCCAGCAGGTGATAAAACTCAGAGAGTCTCTGTCCCATTAAATGTCCCCCTTTCTATCCAGGAAGATGCGGAATGGTTTAACCAAATAAATGATGCCCATCGTGTGAAGGGATGGGCTGATCATCTGTTAGGGGTGGACTTCAAAGACCGCTCTGTTCTCAGTACCGGCTGGATTGCAGACCTTTTGCAGCTAGGCAAGCAAATATCCAAAGTAATTCATGGTTTTAATCCTTTAAGCGGCAGTAGTGCGAAAGCACGCGAAGTTTGCGGCCTGCTGGGAACCTTTTTGGCCACACTGGTTCGGGTTAATCGTCTACTGGAACTGGAAAAATCTGCTACTCGCCTGTTGGTCAGTGAGCTCTCGGAAATCAGGGAAGTACTCAAGAAGACAAATGAGGAATATAAGATAACCAAGGAGACCATTGGCTCAAGTTCCACTAACGTTGTCAACGCTGCAGAATTGAACGATGTTTTAGACCAATTGTCAAAGAAAACCTGGTTGTGGCTTCTGCGTGACGCAGTACGAAAGGGAGATACAGAACAGTTCCGTTCCGAGGTTCTGCGCGGCGCCACCGGTTTGACAGAGGATGGATTGCGCAGTGTGTTGGGCTTGCAATCCAATGCTGATATTGTGGATATTCAAAATACATTGGCCACCAAAATGGGCCATATTATGGGCGATAACAAAGAAGAATACGAAGGCCAGTGGTGGCAGGCGACGAAACCCACTCCCACACTTGAATATCAATATCGTATTTTTCCTCAGGTGGACCCTCTGCTTCAAGCTCGCTTGCGGGCCAGAGCGGATGAAGACAATGTTCCCTATCGTTACGTTTTTACTAAGTTTGGAACCATAGGCCTTTATGTTCTGGCGTTCCATGGTGTATCGCTGAATGAGGCTGATGGGGATACAGTTTCTGCACCGGCGTTCCTGTTGAATCCGCTCGCTTCTCAAGTTAAAGGAGCCCTTGCGAATTGGTTAGATAAACTTGAACCGCATATCACCTCCGGTAAGTTACATATTGGCTCCGCTGGCTCGGGCGGTGAGCCGCTATATGAGCGCGCTCTTCGGAAGATTGGCCTGACTGATGAAGAAATTGAAAAGATAGGCCAATATTACAAGTTGTACAACTAATCGGTTGATAACACCATAAGGCTCATATTTCTTGAAGGTGCTGGAGAAAAATGGCCTCACTCACAACTATTCTGGCGAGGAAAGTTTATGGAAAGAATATCCCGACGCAAGTTTTGGTTGTTCCTCATCCTATTGAGCGGCGCTGCCGCGGTCTGGCTGGGCAAGACATGGCTGTTTGTTGAGTCCGGCTGCCCACGAATGCAGGACTTTTTGCTTTATGTTTTCACAGGTATTGGTACGCTGATTGGCCTGTTTTATGTCCTGCTCACAAGAAATGATGCTTTGTTATCAAAGCTCATATCTGTAGGGGGGGTGTTGGCGGGTATCCTGGTAGTTACTTCGATCGCTGCAACAATTTTCAACGGCATGCCGCAGGTCAAAAATGTGTATTGTCCAGGCCGTTGCGAGGATGCAATTTCCTTGGCAAGGGATATGCGCCAGAAAGGCAGCCTGGAGGCTGCGGAGGAGGCCGCTCGTACTTGCCTGAGTGATATTTCGAAGAATCCTCTTCTCCAGGAGTGTGAGGACGACTGCGCGCGCGAACTCGTTTTGACGTTGTACGAAAAAGCAGGTGATACTATAGATGTTGTTCCTACATTGTCTGAAGAAAATAAGGCCGCATTGTGCGATTCCACCGAGGCGAATTTGAATGAAGCGCATGACTTGGTGAATCAATATAAATTGGAGAATCCTTCGCTGAGTTCAATCGAAGACCGGCTAAGGCTCCTCACGGCGGCATGTGCTGTTACCCCTACTGTAACTATGACCCCTCCGCCGACGCCTACAACACAGTTGGAAATATTACGCGCGGAAGAAAATATTGAGTCGGCGTGGGCCCGTATTGATATCCGTGTATGGGAGAATGGACAGTTCCTTCCCGGGTTGCAGCCGGGCGATTTCTCCGTAACGGCGGAAGGCACCTCGATTCCCTTTGAGCTTGAAGAGCATGAGGCAGATAATCCGATTTGCCTGATAACGGTCGTGGATAATTCCGGTTCTATTTATTCGGGGATAGATTATGTGAGAGATGCTATTCGTAAAGTGAACGACTTTCGGAAGCCCGACGACCAGCTTGGAATGGTGCTTTTCTCCGGCCGAGACCAGATCGTGATCAAACAATCTCCTTCGTCTGATCCTTTGAATCCGAGTGTGGTGGATGGAACAGGCCGGCTGACGGCTTTGTGGGACGCCATTCTGGAAGGTCTTAATGTTGCCCAGTCCTGTACATCTGACAGCCGCTATCTGTTGGTCCTGACGGATGGCCGGGATAATGACAGCCGCCGCCTGGAAGGGGACGATATCACCAAGTCTCGTGCAATTGCTCAACA
>JAKLQR010000030.1 GCA_022013235.1 Thermodesulfovibrionales bacterium
ACTAATAATCTCGTACAATTCCTTATTAAACATATAGTTTTGCGCCATCGGACATTTTTTAACCGGACACTAATGAATTAATATCAATATTGATTTAATCTAAAAAGTGAGCGTTTAGGAATATGAACTCGGTCTCACCTTTTGGTAAATTCATGGTGACACACTGTAAAATACGTTCGCTTCTTATGCCTAATCTGTAAGCATAATGATCAATGTTTAAAATTAAAATTAAAAGGAGAAAGACAAATGACATCAGAGAACTTCTACCTCTGTCGTTACAGTACCACCAATCAGGTAATCTTCGTAAGGCGGAATATCTTTACAGAAAGATTCTGAAAGTCCAGCCCGACCATTTTGATGTCCTTCACATGCTAGGTGTACTCTACGCGCAACTTAAAAATCAAGAACTTGCAGAGAAATTCATCAGGAAAGCCATCAAAATAATTCCGACCAACGCATATGCTCATTATAATCTTGGAAACGTATTCCGTGACAAGGGTCAGTTCCTGGAGGCCTCATTATGTTATCAGAACGTCATGGAACTCCATCGAAATAATGAGAAGTCATGCGGTGGCTTGGGCATTCAATTTCCTGACAACATGCCTTTTGATGCGGCACTTTCCATACACAGAGAGACGTATGGAAAATCGATTCTGATTTCGGTTCCGGTTTTTAACAGGAAGAGAATCACCCGATTATCTTTGATGCAGACAAAGAGATATAAAACCTCTGAATGCCATTTGCAGGTATATAACGACCATTCTACAGACTTCGATAATTCTTTTTTGACACCCTATGCTGACGAGGTAATACAGTTGCCAGATAAACTTGGCATTGGTGCTTTAAGAAGGCATCAATTCAGAGAGTTTTTAAAGACGGATTTCGATTTTATTTATATGACCGACAGCGACGTCATTCATGATCTCCGGTTTATAGCAGCCCTGGAGGTGCTGTACGAAGCGGGAGACAGAAAACTGCCCGTCTGTATTTTTAACAGTACATTCCATGTCGAACCAAGTATTATCTTATACCGTAAGAACGGAATAATGCTGAAGAAAACTGCTCCTGGCGTATCCATGTTTTATGACAGAACAATGGTAAATAAAATTGTCGCGATGTTTAAGCCAGGCTATGATGATCTGAACTGGGACTATGCAGTGATACAATACTTGGGATTGCCCTGGGTAACATCTGAAACATCGTATTTAGAGCATTATGGAGGCGGTGGTATCCATAACACAGATTACGAAAGGGATAGGGCAATTATTCCTACGGAATATCTGAGTGAGAAAAGAGAAACAATTTTGAAATATCTGATGAACAATCAAAAACCAGGAAGCACTTTTGAAATTTGACAATCCTCATGTGCTGCGGTTTTTCCCCATGAGTCATGTTTACCACGGCACTTTGAAGAAACAAGGTTATCCGGTGAAGTTAATCGCTTTCACCTACAAGCTTTCAGTAAAATATAGCAAGTATTATTCAAAATGGAGAGATTATATTATTTCTGTAATTTGATTCTCCATGACCGGAAGTTGAAAAAGTGGCCCGACGAATAAACAGCGTATTCTGATCGCTTAATGATTTATGGATAAAATGGATATGTATAACAATATACAAAATGCTGCCGAATATTATCAAAAGGGAGACTTACAGAAAGCAGAAGATGTATGTAGAAAAATACTACAGAAGCAGCCGAATAATTCTTATGTCTTCAATTTCTTGGGAGCGATATACTATGCACGTAGAGATTTCGATTCTGCCCTACGTTTTTTCAGAAAATCACTGCTGTTAAATCCGAATTTTGCAGAGGCATATAATAATCTTGGAAATGTTTTAAAAGAAAAAGATCAGGTTGATGAAGCTATAGCCTGCTATGAAAAAGCTATTCAACGTAATAGCACTTTTGCGATTGCACACAATGGGTTGGGCGTTGCCCTTCAAGAAAAAGGGCGTATCGATGATGCCATAGGTTATTTTCAGAGGGCTCTTCAGATCAATCCGATTTATGTTGAAGCATTAAACAATATGGGAAATGCCTTCAGAGACAAAGGATTCTGCGACGAAGCTATTGATATTTTTCAGAGGGGGTTACGGATTAATCCGAATAATGCAGATATATATAATAACTTGGGTACTGTATTCAGGGACAAGGGGCTGTTCGATGAAGCAATCGTTTATTTTCAGAAATCCCTACAGATGAATCCCAAATTCTTCAACGCTTATTATAATCTGGGGAATGTTTTTGAGGAGAAATCCCAGTATGAAAACGCAATAATCTGTTATCAAAAGGCCATACAGATAAATCCAAAACGCGCTGAAGTATACAATAATCTTGGAAACGCCTATGAGGGAAAAGGACATCTCGATGAAGCAATGACCTGCTATCAGGATGCTTTACGGGTCAACCCAGATTATATGGATGCATATAATAACATGGGGAATATAGCCAAAGCCCGGGGAAAGGTGGATGAAGCAGAATTATATTACAGGCGCTGCCTGCAAGCAAAACCAAACCATTCGGTCTGTTTTAGCAATCTTCTCCTAACTATGAACTATAATTTCCGTCATAGTGCTCAAACAGTTTTTCATGAACACCTAAAATATGTAAAAATTATTGCAGAACCTTTGATTTCTGCAATCGCTCCTCACATGAATGAACGTATATCAGACCGTAGGTTAAGAATCGGATATATTTCCCCCGATTTCAGAAGACATTCAGTGAATTATTTCATCGAACCCGTGCTGGCTTCGCACAAACATGACTTTTTTGAAGTATTCTGTTATTCCGATGTCGGTAACCCAGATAGTGTGACGAGACGCCTGCAAAATTATGCAGATCGGTGGCAAAGAATAGTCGGCATATCTGACGAAAGAGTCTCAGAATTGATACGAAAAGACGCAATCGATATATTGATTGACCTTGCGGGTCATACAGGCAATAACAGGATGTTGGTATTTGCCAGGAAACCTGCGCCGATTCAGGTAAATTGGCTGGGATACCCTAATACTACCGGACTTGCAACCGTAGACTATCGGCTCGTCGATCGCTATACTGATCCCCCGGGATTAACCGATCCCTTTTATACCGAGAAAATGATACGGCTTCCTGACTGTTTTCTCTGTTACCAACCGGGGGATGTCAGTCCTGTTGTGGGACCTCTCCCGGCAATTTCAACGGGTCATATTACTTTTGGCTCATTTAATTATTTTCCGAAAATATCGCTTGGAATTATAGAACTCTGGACACAAATATTAAAAGCAGTCCCAAATGCTCATATGATTTTGAAGGCAAAAAGTCTCTCCGACGATGCAACACGCAGACATGTGATGCAGATGTTTATGCAGAGAGGAATTGATATTGAGAGAATTAAACTGCTCTCCTTCGAGCCGTCTTTCAAGGGGCATCTTGAAATATATAACCGCATCGACATCAGCTTGGATACCTTTCCGTATCATGGGACTACTACAACGTGTGAAGCATTATGGATGGGAGTTCCTGTTGTTACCCTATCTGGGAATACTCATGTTTCCCGCGTCGGAGTGAGTCTCCTGTCAAATGTCGGTCTTCATGAACTTATTGCCGAGACGCCTGATGATTACGTAAAGATTGCCAAGAATTTGTCCGATAACCTCGAAAAACTTCAGAACCTGCGCGGAGGTCTGCGGCCTGTAATGGAATGTTCTCCCCTGCTCGACCGGGAGAGATTTATCTGTGCTCTTGAAAGCTGTTATCAGACAATGTGGGAGCAATGGTGTAATTCACCGAAACATAGAATGCAATCTTGATATCGAATCATTTGGAAATTACATGAATATCAATAAGACGCTTGAATCAACTCTTAAATATTACCATGATGGATATCTGAGTGAGTCAGAGTTTTTGTGCAGGGAAATATTGGGAAACGATCCTCATAATCTTGATGCATTGCTCATGCTCGGCGTTATTTCTCAACAATACCGGAATTATGACCTCGCAATTTCATATACTGAAAAGGCTCTGCGGATTGATCCTTCTCATGCAATTGCTCATTATAACCTCGGTGTTTCTTTCCAGGAAAGTGGACAAGCACAAAAAGCTGTATCATGTTACCAAAGGGCAATTAAATTTGATCCCAATTTCGCTTTAGCGTATTTCAATCTCGGAGCCGTACAACAGGAAAGGAATGATCTTGATAACGCGATGGAATACTACCGGAAAGCCCTGCATCTTGATCCAGCACTGGTGAGTGCATACTACAATATGGGGAGCGTTTTTCAAGAAAAGGGTAGATTTGAAGAGGCGATAATATATTATCGAAAAGCTCTTCAACTCAACCCGGAATTTGGAGATGCATGGAACAGTATGGGTGTCATTCTCCAAGGGCAAGGAATGCTCGATGAATCTATAATGCACTATCAGAAGGCCCTCGAAATAGATCCGAACTTTGCCGACGCATACTATAACATAGGGAAAGCACTTCAGCAGAAAGGTTGCCTGAATGAGGCGGTGGTGAATTACCAAAAAGCCCTGCAGCTCAATCCGGATTCAGCGGAAGTACACAATAACATCGGTTTTTGCTTTCATGAAAAAGGGCAAAATGATGAAGCCCTGTCGCATTTTCAGAAAGCGATCGATCTTAATCCGGAGTTTGCCGAAGCTTATTATAATCTTGCACTTAATTATCATGATAAGAAAATGATTAAAAAAGCTATAGAGTATTACGAAAAAGCCATAGAATGTAAAAACGATTTTGTTAGAGCGCACTGGAATATGTCTTGTGCACTTTTATTGTCAGGTGATTTCGAAAGAGGCTGGAAAGAATATGAGTGGCGCTGGAAATTAAAGGAACATCGGGGATACAGAACTACCCATACCAGATGGGATGGATCAGATATTGCTGGACAGACTATTCTGCTCCACGCCGAACAGGGCTTCGGAGATACCATCCAATTTATCCGGTATGCTCCACTTGTTGCACAGCGCGGTGCAAGGGTGATCGTTCAATGTCCGAAGGAATTGCTTCCGTTGATTAGAAAGGTGAAAGGGATTGAACAGGTTCTGTCCAAAGAAGGGCAGATGCCTAAGTTCGATCTTCAGTGCCCTCTCTTAAGCCTTCCTCTTTTATTTGGTACAACTCTTGAAAATATACCATGCGAAATACCCTATATCTCTGCAGATTTATCATTATTTCGAAATTGGAGAGCACTGCTTAGGTCCGATAGTTCAATGCTCAAGGTAGGTCTGGTCTGGAGTGGACGAACAAAAGGGAAAAGAGAACACCGGCGATCCTGTCCGCTTTCCTTTTTTTCGGCCTTTACACAGTTTGATAATATCATGTTTTACAGTCTCCAAAAAGGGGATGGTTCGGAAGAGGCAAAAATGCCACCTAAAGGCATGAGACTTATTGACTGTCAGGAGGACCTTCATGACTTCTCTGATACCGCAGCTCTCATAGCAAACCTAGACCTAATTGTATCGGTGGACACAGCTGTAGCGCATCTGGCAGGATCCCTCGGTAAACCCGTCTGGACCATGCTACCCTTCATTCCTGACTGGCGCTGGCTCTTGAATCGCGATGATAGCCCATGGTATCCCACCATGAGGCTTTTCCGTCAACCATCTCCCGGAGATTGGCAGTCAGTGATAGGCCATATGGAGAAGGCCCTAATCGAATATGTAAATAGATGATGGCGAATAACTGCAAATCATTCCAGAGAGCTGGTGAACTCTAAGAGATAAATTATAAAACATGATACACAACTTCGAGCAGCGATTAAGGATGAAAGATGATGCAGATATACGATGCACCAGCCGTAATATTTTATTGTTCTTTTACTATCTGACGGTTACTATTATTAGTGGTCTGTTGCAGTTAATATTCCTCGGTAACAAATGAGTTTTATTATATCTGTCATCTTGTGAAAAAAGCTTTGGCCCGTTCTTCAGCCGGTGTCATGGGAGCCCGTGTTTTGGGGAGTGGCTGAGATATTATCAGTGATTTCGCAGCTTGTTCAAGCGTTACTTTTTGTCCTGCTGTTGAAGCAGTATTTCTGATCATCTGACTGGGTAGTTTTTGTGAGTCCGTTGTAACTGGTGTCGTAGCAGATTCCCTTGTTTTCCTCCTCTGGGGGTTAATGACACGCACTATTATCCTGTCTTCACCTCTTTCCATTATTACTTTGTCAATTTCTATATTTTTCAGAGTATACCCGCTGAGTGTATCTCCTATTCTGAGAACGATCTGTCTTCTTCCTCTCCCTTCTGTCTTACGCGGTGCCTTCATATCTTCTAAATACGCCAGGCTTATGCTATCGGATATTAGTGTGCCGTAAAGTACCAATTCAGGTCTCGGGAGTTCTTGTTGCTTTTGTTTCTCCGGGGGGATCTCCCTTTCAGGATGGAAAAGATTTGCTTCGGCTATAAGGGCATAATCGGAAGGCGATGGATACGTCACTTGCCCAGAGGGTGTCACATTCTGAGCCTTAGAGGTATTGCCCAGCGAAGAAATTGCATAGTCTACGTTTGCATCAAAAAAAAACAACATATAAATGAGCATCAGGATGATGATCACCATCAATCCCACATTCAGAACGGTGACATTTTTAAAAAAATACTTGCCTTTTACCATGAAACGCTGCCTCTTTCTGTTAATATTTTATCACAGCACAGGAGTGTTTTTCTTCGAAGATATTCGGGTGAAACATGCAAACGCTGAGGAATATACCCGATACTGGCTTCAAATGACAGAATATTTGGTAGCCGCTTAGTTCATGCTACAAGAGCATAACGTTTCTGTTTCCTCAAGCCGCTCCCGCGGTAGTAAACATACTCCTCTTCTTTTTGGATCAGCTGATTTGTGGAACATTAGCCTGACCTTTCTTTGAATATGTAAAGGAAGGAAAGGCCTATGCAAACAGGTTTTCTGCACGAAGTATGACAATATGCAGAAAACCTATAAAGCGGGAAATACCATTTAAATTTTTCCAACTTTTACTCTACGAGTATTTTTGTGAAATTCTTGATGTCTCCCTTGAGAGGGATATCTATCTTAAGATAGCCTTCCTTATATTTGGCCTTTGCACCAGCAGGGTCGGCCGGACAAAGGAAAGACAGAGTGGCAACATATAGAGTATTATCCGAAGGTGCAGAAAAGTAACAGCCGTCCTCACTGATCATAAGGTTAATATTCTCTTTCTCAACGTCAAGCAATGCGATTTCGATCGCAAGTATTGATCGCTCAGTGTCAACGAAAGAGATGATTTCTGGCGTCTCAGTATACAATTCTTCCAATAGTAATCTCACCTCCTCCCGTTTTTGTGGTTAAAACGTTACTGAAAAGGACTAATATGGGTGACTCATCATATTAAACTCGCCCAGCATTTCATGTAAAATGCTAAACTATTATTTAATCAAAGAATTCCTCGATGCTCTGCATCGGGGTTACTGTTCTCCTTATTCTGTCATTCCCGCTTGTCGGGAATCCTTCCGGAGCATATATTATATAAGACAATAC
>JAKLQR010000279.1 GCA_022013235.1 Thermodesulfovibrionales bacterium
ATAGCCGAAAACGCTGAAGAGTGGATTTGGGAAGTCGATGCTGATGGTCTCTATACCTACTCAAGTCCAATCGTACAAAAAATACTTGGATATGCCCCTGAAGAAATTGTTGGGAACAAACATCTGTATGATTTCTTTTCTTCAGATTCAGAAAGAAAATTAAAAAATCAGATATCTGATTTTATTAACAAAAAAATACCCTTTAAACACTTTGTCAATCCAAATATGCATAAAAATGGACGCACTGTAATTCTAGAAACAAGTGGCGTCCCTATTTTTAGTAATGGAGGAAATCTTATTGGTTATCGAGGTGCCCATAATAATATTACTGAACTTAAGCATGCTGAAAAGGCTTTAAAAGAGGGGGAAGAACGTTTTCGCTTATTAGTAGAAGGTGTTAGAGACTATGCGATTTTTATGCTCAATCCTGAAGGATTCATTATGAGTTGGAACAAAGGTGCAGAACGCATTATTGGTTACAGAATTGAAGAGGCTATAAACCAACATTTTTCAATACTTTATTTAGATGAAGACATCAAAAAAGACAACCCGCAAAAAGGACTAAAAGTTGCTATCGATAATGGCACATATGAAGAAGAAGGACAACGTGCACGTAAGGATGGTTCAACGTTCTGGGCCAGTGTATTGCTGACTGTATTGAGCGATGAAAATGAGAATTTACGCGGCTTCTCAATAGTTATTCAGGATATTACCGAACGCAAGCATACTGAGGCAAGATTGCAGAGAGCCTATGATGAACTTGAAAATCGTGTAAAAGAACGTACTGCTGAACTAAGAATAATCAATACAAAATTGTGGGATGAAATTACAGAACGGAAGAGAGTTGAAGAAGATCTTCGGGAAACGGAGTTGCGTTATCGTACCGTTGCAGATTTCACCAATGATTGGGAGTATTGGGAAACCCCTGATGGAAAGCTGAGCTATGTTTCCCCTTCGTGCTATCGTATTACTGGCTATGAGGCTAAACAGTTTATCGAAAGTCCTCATCTTATATCTGAAATCATGATGCCAGAAGATAGAAAAATCATGATGAATCATCGTCATGAAGCCTTTAAAAAACAGCCCCGCAAAAATGTCGAATTCCGCATTAAGAGGCAAGACGGGAAGATACGCTGGATTGAACATATTTGTCAGTCGGTAACAGGGATTCAAGGACAGTTCTTAGGCGTGAGAGCAAGTAATCGTGATATTACGATACGCAAGCACGCAGAGGAAGAACTTAAAAATACGCTTTCTTTGCTGAATGCAACACTCGAATCAACGACAGATGGCATTCTCGTTGTCGATAAGGAAGGAAAAATTTTAAGTTTCAATAAAAAATTCGTGCTGATGTGGAACATTCCTAAGTCCATTATAGAATCCCGCAATGATGAAGAGGCACTTGCATTTGTTCTCGACCAGCTACAGGAGCCAGAAAGTTTCTTAGGAAAAGTGAGGGAATTATATAAACAGCCAGAGGCAGAAAGTTATGACATCCTTGCATTTAAAGACGGGAAAGTATTTGAGCGCTATTCTCAGCCTCAGAAAATTGGAGCCTCTACAATAGGAAGGGTGTGGAGTTTCCGGGATATTACTGAGCGTAAGCAAGCAGAGGATAGAATACGAGAAAATGAGGAAAAGTACCGGCAATTATTCATTGCCGAAACAGATTCAATCATTGTGTTTGATGCAGAAACACAAACATTAGTTGATGTTAATAATGCTGCATTAAGTCTATACGGGTATAGTTATGAAGAGTTCCTCACAATGAAACGCAAGGATATTTCAGTTGACCCGTCAGTGTTTGAAAAGTCATTACAGTCAGTTCTGTCTGGTAAAGTTCTGCAGATTCCGCTTCTCTACCACAAAAAAAAGGATGGGTCAATTTTCCCTGTTGAGATATGTGCCTCAAGTTTCACGTCGAGTGGACACAAGATGGTGTTTGAAGTTATTAAGGATATCACCGTACGCAAAAAAGCCCAAGATAAACTCAAGGAAAGTGAAGAAAAGTTTCGTGCGATTGCAGATTACACACATGACTGGGAGAGTTGGATAGGAAAAGACGGACAATTGACCTGGGTAAACTCCGCGGTTGAGCGGATGACGGGATATTTGCAAGAAGAATGCTTGAAAATGAAAAATTATCCACTCCCTTTAATTTTTAATGAAGATCGTAAATATATGGCAAATATATTTGAATCCGCATTACTTCAGAAGTCTGCAGGAGACATAGAGTTCAGGCTGAAAAGGCAAGAAGGTTCTATTATATGGGCATCAATGACCTGGCAGTCAATTTATGATGATGAAGGCAATTGGATAGGTTACCGAACAAGCACACGGGATATAACTGAGCGGAAAAAAACAGAAGAGGCACTAAAAAAATCACATGCAAATTTACGTGCCCTTTCTGCCCATATTACTAAGATTGAAGAAGCTGAGAGGCTCAGGTTGTCTAGAGAACTTCATGACCAAGTGGGGCAGAAATTAACTGCCCTGAGCATTAACCTGGAGTTTCTGATTGCACAGTTATCAAAAAAAGCAAAAGCAGGCATAGTTTCAAGGTTGGATGACTCCAAGGGTTTGGTTAAGGAGATTATGAAGCTTGTTCGGCATATCATGACCGATCTCCGTCCACAAATCCTCGATGATTACGGATTAAAAGCAGCGTTACATTGGTACTCAGACCAGTTTGCCAAGCGCACCAACATCCCCGTAGTAATCAAAGGAAAAACACAAAAACCTCGTTTACCTTTGCATGTTGAAACTAATCTGTTCCGTATCATACAGGAATCATTGACCAATATAGCCAAATATTCTCATGCTAGCAATGTCACAATAACACTGAATGAAAAAAAAGGAGTGATCAATCTCACCATTACGGACAACGGTATTGGTTTTGATCCCGTGATCATTCAAAAGCCTGGGAAAGTAAAGGGCTTAGGTCTTATTGGAATGCAAGAACGAGCTAAAACATTGAATGGGAACTTACAAATAGATTCGTCACCTGGCAAAGGAACACAGATTAGCATTGAGATAAGAGATGAAACCAATGTCAATTAAAGTATTTCTGGCAGATGATCATGCAATTGTTCGGGATGGCCTGCGTTTAATTCTAGAATCACAAGGCATTGATGTGGTAGGGGAAGCGGCAAACGGTCGTCAAGCCGTTCTCGAAGCTAAAAAATTATGCCCTGTACCTGTAATAGTAATTATGGATATCGCAATGCCCGAACTAAATGGCATCGATGCTACTGCTCAGATCGTAAAAACTTGTCCGTCAACAAAGGTAATTATACTTTCTGTTTACGACACTACCGAGTACATCTTCGAAGCATTTAAAGCAGGAGCAAAAGGCTACATATTAAAAGAGTCAGCGGGGGAGGAAGTGGTGAAAGCTGTGCGATTGGTACACGCAGGACGCCTTTACCTAAGCCAAGAAATTTCTGAGACAGTCGTTACCGATTATATAAAACACCGGGGAGTTTCCAACGGAAAGACTCCCTTAGAAAGTCTCAGCAAACGAGAGCGAGAGGTTCTGCAATTGATTGTCGAAGGCAAATCAAATTTAGAGATTTCTGATATACTTTTTATTTCTCCTAAAACTGTAGACACCTACAAGAGTCGACTTATGCAAAAACTTGACATCAAAGACCTCCCTGCTCTTATACGGTTTGCTATAAAACACGGATTATCTCCCTTGTAAAGTACTCCGTGGTTAAATCCCCCATTACTCTGTTTTAAAATTTCCCTACATTCAAGAAGGTATTTCCCTACATTCAAGAAGGTATTTCCCTACCAATAAATCTAATTATACTTACATAAAATTCTATATATTACCGACATACAAAAGAAAAAAAGAATTTTAATCTATAAGTAAGTGAAACAATTTTTGTTTGATTCTTGAAATGAATACTAATAATTACATAGGAAAAGACGTTCTCTTGAAGGTTCACCATAAGGGTAACAAGTCACCCCACTCTTCCGTTCCAGTGCATTACGGTTTAATGAATGTATGGTGCAATTGGCAAAGTCACGCAGCTAAGAAGCATAACTTTTTGTATACAAAAAGTTGGGTAAAGACAGGCTTTTCTTTTACTGCTGATAAAACAAATAAAGTGTTTACTGCGAATGTCGATCCACAAGGTTACCACTTGAGCCAATTCAGTGAGGAAAGGAGATAAATTTTGCGGGAAGGAATTACTATGAAAACGATTAACAAAAAGACTCTCCTCTGTGTTCTCATCATTTGTACCGTAATCATGACAAGTATTGTTATTAGCAAAATATTGTGTGATTTAGAAACAGAAGTCAACAGAACCGAGGGGATTAAAGTACTTCAACAGGCCATGACTGTTGTTAGTGAAAACTATGTTGAAGAGGTAGATCCAAAGAATCTGATATACAGTGCTATCAACGGAATGATACGGGCTATTAATCCACAGCCCGCTTTTATGATGCCAGAACAGCACAAAGAGATACAAGCGAACAAAGCTAAGATTGTCATTAGCAAACTTTTAAACACTAATATAACAGAGGCTGATAGAACCGAGGGGGTAAAAGCATTTGAAGATGCATTGACTTTCGTCAGGAAGAACTATGCTCAAGATATACAGCCCGATATGCAACCAAAGGACTTAATATACAACGCCATAAGTGGAATGATAGGCTCTCTCGATCCACATTCTGCTTTCATGACTCCTGAGCAATATAACGATATACAAGCTGATACAAGAGGAGAATTCGGAGGCATTGGTATACAGACAGGTTTTAAAGAAAACATACTAACAGTAATCGCATCTATAGAAGAGACCCCTGCATTCAGAGCTGGCATAAAAGCAAGAGACAAGATCATGAAGATAAACGATGAAGATACTAAAGGCATGAGTCTTCAAGACTGTGTGAACAGAATGAGAGGAACTCCATCAACCAGGGTTAAGCTAACCATTCTCAGGAATGACGGGCAAGAGAAAAAAGATTTTACCCTTACACGAGAAATAATTAAAATTAAGACTATTAAATCAAAAATTCTCGATAATAGAATCGGTTATATAAGTATTAATCAGTTTCAACAACAAACCGCGTCTGATTTTGCTGTTTCATTGTCAAAACTGATGCAGGAGGATATAGAATCTCTTATCATCGATCTTCGAAACAATCCCGGCGGACTCCTTCACAGTGCAGTTAAGGTTGCAAGCCAGTTTATCCCTTCAGGGAAATTAGTAGTGTATACAAAAAATAAGAAAGGGAAAAAGAAAGAGTATCGAAGCTCCAAGGAAAATCCTTATTTAGCGATACCAATTGTTGTTCTTGTTAATGAGAGCAGTGCTAGTGCATCTGAAATAGTTGCTGGTGCGTTAAAAGATTGGCATAGGGCTACGATAATCGGACTGACTACCTTCGGAAAAGGTTCTGTTCAGTCAGTTGTCCCCCTCAAGGACGGTTCAGCATTGAGACTCACAACAGCAAAATATTACACACCAAAGGGCATTTCAATACAGGCGACTGGTATTTCGCCAGATATTGTAGTCAAACCCAAAATAAAAAAGGGTCAAGAGGTGCGTCCTGTTATAAGAGAAACCGACCTTGAAGGACATCTCACAAATAGTGACACTGAACAATTAACTATACCAAAGGATATAGTTCCGATAAGAATCGATACCAATGAAGATATGCAGATCCAGAGGGCTATAGATTTTCTAAAAACTAAACCTTATAAATCACAAATCCGTCAAACATAAGGAATGGCTCCATTGAGACATCTCCTAAATAGGTTCAAGGAGGAAAAATGAAGACAAAAAATAGCTACGCAAGTCAACCGATGGGAACCAGAATCATAAAGGTTGACGATAGAAAAGAGATAAACAATAAGATAGGGTACTTTATAAAAGATCTTCGAGAGTCCAGAGGCATTTCCCAACATGATCTGGGTACCGCTATCGGTTTATCAGAGGATATTGCTCAACAGCACATATATAAATATGAACATAGCATTATCCGTATACCAGTTGATATCGCCTTTAAAATTGCCAAAAGACTCAATGTCGACATTATCGTTAATGGTGACAACATGATATTCATACCCCGCTAACCCCTTCCGATATACAATACAAATCTTTTGTGCATTTCACTGGCGAGCATCTATAGAGACATAAAGTGTTATAATATTTTATTTATCAGGAGACAAAATGATAGAAGTCAGTAAAATTATGACCAAAAAAGTTCACACCATTAGCCCGGACAGCACTTTAAAAGAATGCGCTAAAATCCTTAAAAAAACTCGTGTTAATGGTCTTGTCGTTAAGGGAGGAGAGAAGGTCGTAGGTGTTATTACGAAAACAGATATTTTCAAGGCAATCCTGCCACGTTATCCTGAAAATATCGATGAAGAGCTGCAGATGTCAGACATTGATTATATCAAGGAACGCGTCAGCAATCTTTTTAATATGAAAGTTAAAGAATTAATGGGAACGCCTCCTATTACGGTCAGTAGCAGTGTTCCTATTATTAGAGCCGGATCAATAATGTTGCTTCGCAGGGTCAAACAAATTCCTGTGGTGGATCAAGGAAAACTTACAGGCATTGTTACACTGACCGATATCATTACAAACATATCTAAGCAGTTTAAATCATCAAAATATTCAGTATCTTAAGAAATAGTTTAACATTGGAATCCAGAATCATAAAAGTTAACGACGATATAAACGTACATCTTGGTTCTTTTATTAAGGAGCTTCGTGAGTCCAAGGGCATATCTCAATTTTATCTGGGAATAGCGCTTGGCTTCTCTGAAGAAACAGCCCAACAACAAATCTATAAATATGAAAAGGGATTAATCCGGATTCCAATCGATATAGCCGTGAGTATCGCCAAAATCCTAAACGTTGACATGATCTTTAATGGCGACAACATTATATTTATGCCCCGTTAAAATTTTCCGAGACCTATTAGTTGTCAAGGTAGTGTCAAGAATCTTTCGCACATTTACAAGCATTCAACAAATAAAATGTACTCGAGTGAAATAATTTATCGAAAAATATCTGCACGTATTGGACGAAGCTATTCTCGTTGAATCTTCTGTACAAGGGACAGGATGGCATTATTCCATCCTTCGGGCCCTGCTCCCTCTGTTTTCATGAGATTGGGAATATGAATCCGGTGATCATACTCTCCTGAGGGTTTTTGCACAATCACCGGATAATCGACGCGTTCCAGCATCGGAATATCATTCGGGCTGTCGCCAAGTCCTATAGTCACTATCTCACCGAACGCTTTTCGATAGAGGTCTTCGAGTATTGTTAGCGCCTTGCCCTTATCACTATCGCCGAGTATATGGTAAAAGGCCCCCTGTGTATACCGGAAACCTTTTGACAGGATCGCAGCAAGAAGCTGCGGGATATCCGCCTCTTCTCCCTCAAAAATAAAAGGCTCGTCAAAATGCCGTTCCTTTGCCATCGCGGCCTCACGCGAACTAAGCCCGGTAAGTCCTGCGACAGCTTCTGTACTCATATCACCGAATCCCTTTATGGGAAACCCTTCATGACGGAGCGCTGCGACTGCTTTCCTTATTTCACTGTATACTGCACCAAGGACAATTACCTCGTATTGATCTTCAACCTGAATTGTATGGTGGGGGATTTCGACCATAAAACCGAAATAGCCCTTGGGGATAAAGATACCTCCTCCGTTTTCGGAGATGAAGGGATGACTGTTCCCGATCTGCTCTCGGTAAAATTCTATTTCCGTCCTTGTCTTGCTTGAGCAGAGAATAAGAGGGATATTCAGGTCACTGAGAGAGCGAAGGGCAGGTAATGCAGAGGTAAAGGCGTAGTTCTCGCTGTCCAGGAGCGTCCCGTCGAGATCGGTAAAAATTATCCATTGTTTCATTCTATTATAATGATCTGCAGATCCATTACGTTTGTCCCTGTCGGACCCGTAATCAGGAGATCGCCAGTCTCTTTCAGGAACGGGTATGAATCATTCTCTGCCAGATATTTTTGGGAATCGATTCCAAGGGCTTTGGCCCTCTTGAGTGTATGACCGTCCACAATCGCTCCTGCTGCATCCGTCGGTCCGTCGGTTCCGTCTGTGCCGGCGGAGAGGAGGGTAATGCCTGTGGTGTTCTCAATTGCCTGGGCAAAAGCGAGTGCGAGTTCCATATTCCTTCCACCGGTCCCCTTCCCTCTTACCTTGACCGTTGTCTCACCTCCCGAGAGCAGACATACCGGCTGCTGAGAACGGCCGCCTTTCTTTATTTCTCGAGCCTTTTGCGCAAGCCATGTGCCGACCTCCCGTGCCTCGCCCGTTATCTCAGAGGACAAAAGGACTGTCTGAAAGCCTGCTTTCTCCGCCTGAATTTTCGCTGCCTCAAGAGCAACCAGGTTCCCTCCGATAATCACATTCTCCCCATTTTCGAAAATCCTGTCACCCTCCTTGGGCGTTTCAGTCAGCACCCCTTTTCTTCCCTGCTCAAGGACAGCCGCCACTCTACCCGGGATGCTCTTCTGCAAACTATACTTCTCAATCACTCCTGTTGCATCATGATAGGTTGTCGGATCAGGGGCAGTAGGCCCGGAGGCTATCACGTCAAGCCTGTCGCCAATCACATCCGAGAGGATCAGGGAAAGAAAACGAGAAGGATAGGCAATGGCCGCAAGCCTGCCTCCCTTCACCCTGGAGAGGTGTTTCCTCACTGCATTCATCTCATAAATATCAGCTCCGGCCCTGAGCAGGAGATCTGTGGTCATCTGTTTGTCCTGCAGGGTTATCCCTTCGCAGGGAGAGACAAGAAGAGCAGAACCTCCTCCGGACAGGAGGCATACTGCAAAAGTATGTTCATCGGCGTCCCCGAGCATCCTCACGATTTCCCCGGTTCCCCTCACGCCGTTTTCATCGGGCAAAGGATGTCCTCCTTCAAATACTTTCCCGTTCCTCAGCGAGTATCCGCTGCAATGGCCGTATTTTGTAGTGACCGCACTTGCGTCAACAAGATCACCGCATACGTCTTCAACCGCTTTTGCCATGGGGCACGCCGCTTTGCCGAATGCAACGCATATGAGTCTTGCGCACCGGGCGGAACGGAAGGAATCAAGTATTCTATCCTTGTATCGCTTTATCGAAGCATGGGGATCAACAGCATTCAATGCCGCTTGATAGAGTTCCAGCAGCATCTTCTTCCGGGTATTCTGTTCCATGGTAAAGTTCTTCCTCCTTACTCTCTCAAGTGGTAAAAAATATCAAGCGGTCCGGAAGAACCCGGGAAAACATGTTCTTTCCCTGGTAATCCGCCGAAGCAGTCATTATCGTTGCTCCTGGGGACAAAGCTCTCTGTAAAGTACTTCCGAGGGGGACCCGGCCTTGATGTCTTCCCATGAATTTGTCTTCAGCTCGATGGTCCTCCTCCCGTCTCTGTATTTTGTGTCCAGCTTGTGTGTCCGCACTTTCCGGTAAGGACAACGGAACTCTCTCTCCATTTCCATTTCTCTCAAATCACCATCTGACCCGCTGAACAACACTTTTTCCGTTACCTTAATATGTCTCTCACCGATATTCGTTCTCCTGCGCCTGACTGACCTTGTCTGTTTTCTGATATGACTTATTGTGATGCTCTCCGGGTCATAGTGGTATTGTATGCCTTCGGGGGCGACATTATAAATACGCCAGGTGTCCGTTTCTGCGCCTCCCGCAAAAGAGTACAGGAAGATGATACAGAGAAGCTGGCCGCAGAGAAAAACAAAGCACTGTTTTCTCTTTTTGTAAATCTGCTTTATAATAAGATACATGGTGATTTGCCTTATAGTATACAAAATTCTCTTGACAATAGTAACTACAAATTTATTATAATTATGACTACAATTTTTATTTGAAATGGTTACAATATATGATCAGCGTCGGGATTAAAGAATTAAAGGCAAAACTGAGCAGTTACATAGACAAGGTATGCCGGGGAGAACGTGTGGTCATCACTGAACACGGAAGAGAAGTGGCGGTGATTACCCCGATTTCGAAGGAAAGGAAGGCGATCAACGCCCTTATCGATTCCGGGAAAGCCCACTGGTCCGGAGGGAAACCGCACGGGGCAGAAGGCATAACGATAAAAGGCAAGCTCCTTTCAGAAACTATTCTGGAAGAACGCGTATGATCTTATATCTTGGCGCCAGCAGTCTTGTGAAACTCTATATCCAGGAGCCGTATACCGATCTTGTGCGGATGTGGATACGTGAAGCCGAGATTGTCGCAACATGCCGTGTCACCTATACAGAGGTGATCTCTGCGCTCGAAATCCGCCTGAAACAGAACGATCTGACCATGAAGGGCTACGATCTTATCATAAAACGGTTTTCGAAAGACTGGAGTGATTATGCGACGGTTGATTTCGATGACCGCGAAGCGGCGCTGTTCCTTAAAAAACACAACCTGAAACGGTTTGACGCTATTCATCTCTCTGCGGCAAAGCTTATACAGAAGAAACGGAACGGTTTTTTCCTTGCGTTCTCATCGGTTGATGAGAAGCTCTGCAGTGCTGCAGAGGCCGAAGGCCTGAACGTGCTCCGTTTTCAATAAAAAACAGGGGTTAGATTTTCGACAAGGAGGCATGTATGTCCGATTTTTATCAGACAGGCAACGTTGCAACCTTTCATAGAATCGGGAAGATGAATCTCGACAAGATTGAGGCTGAACTCGAATGGTTTGCGAAGGACAGGCCGCTTGCCCTCGTCCTGCCATCCCTCTTCAGCGAGCTTTCGGGAGACGCATTGAAGAATATCGTCAGGGAATTGAAGCAGGTCAGGTATATCGGTAAAATCGTTGTCACTCTCGGCCCGGCAAACGAAGAGGAGTTCAACTATGCGAAAGATTTTTTCAGCGTGCTTCCCCAAAAAACAAGAATTATATGGAATAACGGACCCCGGCTCGAAGAAATATACAAGGCAATCGAAGCGGCAGAACTTCCCGTAGGTCTGGCGGGAAAGGGCAAATCGGCATGGATGGCATATGGGTATATCCTCGCGGAACAGCACTTCCATGCGATCGCGCTGCATGATTGCGATATCGTAACGTACAGCAGGGACCTGCTCGCGCGGTTATGTTATCCGGTAATCAATCCGAGTCTCGATTATGATTTCTGCAAAGGGTTTTACAGCAGGGTCACCGACAGACTCCACGGAAGGGTAACAAGGCTTCTCGTTACCCCGCTGATACGTTCGCTCCAGAAAATTCTCGGGTATCTGCCGATACTGGTCTTCTTCGACAGTTTCCGCTATCCCCTTGCAGGCGAGTTCTCGATGGATACCGATCTTGCGCGGGTGAACAGAATCCCCGGAGACTGGGGGCTGGAAGTCGGTGTCCTTGCAGAAGTGTACCGCAATACTTCGACGAGAAGGGTGTGCCAGGTTGATATCGCGGAGAATTACGAACACAAGCACCAGGAACTTTCCTCTGATGACGCATCGAAGGGACTCCATAAAATGTGTGTGGACATAAGCAAATCGATTTTCAGGACTCTTGCATCTGAAGGCATCGTCTTCTCTGACGGATTTTTCAAAACACTCGTTGCAACCTATGTCAGGACTGCCCAGGACATGCTAAAGAGGTACGAGGACGATGCCGCGATCAACAGCCTCTATTTTGACCGGCATGAGGAAAGTCTCTCGGTAGAAACCTTTACGAACGGCATCAAGAAGGCTGCAGAGGTAATTACCGAAGACCCGCTCGGCGTCCCGCTGATTGCAAGCTGGGACCGCGTGACCTCTGCCATCCCTGACATTCTCGATGATATTAAGAAGGCAGTTGACGAAGATAATGGATAACACGGACCGCTTCAAGGGTGGAATGCTGCACGGCAGAGGATATTCCTTGAGCGCCTGCCAGGCATGCCCTGAACAAGGAGAAGAACATATGACGAAAAATGTGTACCCTTCTTTCCTGCTGAGTATCACGCTCTGTTTTCTCGTCCTGACGCTCACCGCCTGTTCGAAGCCGCCTGTGCAGGAGATTGACGATGCGAAAAACGCGATTGCAGAAGCAAGACAGCAGGAAGCAGACCTGTATGTCCAGCCCGTTTTCACGGAATCGGAGAACGCACTGCAACGGGCGCTTGATCTCGTTGCAGAGAAAAAGCACAACGAGGCCAAAGGTGCTGCAGTAGAAGCAGCAATCCTTGCAAGGCAGGCTACATCACAGGTTGAGCAGAACAAGATGAAGATGAGAGACGCAAATGATCAGGCTACGATCGAAGCACAAAAATTAATGGAAGAGATAAAAGTCCTTGCCGCAAAGGCCATAAAGAAAAAACTGGTGAAAAGCGAGGGAGAAATACAGACTTCAATAGGAAAGGCTGAACTCGACATGGTAAAGGTGAAAGAGCATATGCAGTCGGACAGCGTGCGGCAGGCACATGATGAGATTGCGTCACTTCTGGAGCATTTAAACGCCCGCAAACAGACTCTTGCTTCGGTACTGGAACAGAAACAACCAGCAGAATAATAAGAGCGCAGGGAGGGGACGATGAATTTCTGGGAAAAGGTAAAAAAAGACATAGAGAAAGAGTTCAAAGCAGGTATCGCTTTCCTCAGAGAAGGTGCAGCGGCAGTAAAAAAGAAAACAAAAGAAGCGACCGGGGAAGGGAAGAAACAATACAATATATTCGAGCTGAAAACAAAAGTACAGGAACAGATGGCTGCCCTGGGAGGCAGGGTGTATGATCTCAGCACAAAGGTTGAAAATCCGTTCAAGGACAAACGGGTTACTGCGATGGTTTCCCGGATGAGAAAACTCGAAGCACAGATTGCAAAACTTGAAGACGGTGGCAAGAAACCGTTAAAGAAAAAAACTGTCAAACGCATAAAAACATCCGGCGGGAAAATCGTATCAAAATAAACCCAGCGGGAATGGCAGATAGATACCATGTGCGGGCTGCGAAACCGTTCCAGCCGGGTGAAGGAGGAATGCAATGAAGAATGTGATCGTTAGTATTGTTCTCGTAATTCTTGTTGTTCTTGGAGCGGGGTATTTTGGATTGCCGCTCCTGATAGAAAAAGAAACCTCCGCACTCAAAGCAGAGGTTCAGGACCTGAGACAGAGGCTTCAGGCAATGGAGGAGATGAACAAGGTTGCGCCTTTGACCCTGGATGCCGATGCGCAAAAGATCATTACCACTGTCAATGCGCTCTCCCGGCAGATGAACTCCCTGGAACAGTCCGGCAAGAAGGAGATTGCTGCAACATCTGAGGCAATAAAGGCACAGAAAACATCAACAGAAGAAAACCTGAAAAAACAGACCGAAACCGTCGGGAAAACCCTTGAGGAGATGCGACTCAAGGTTCAGGAGCTCGGGTTTCATTCAACCATTGCAAATATCAGAGAGCATATACTGAAGGCAAGGATGGAAATCGTGGCCAGGAACATTGGGAACGCGAAAACCGAACTGGACGTCATTGACGAGTTGATCGCCTCAGCAATGGCAGCTGCATCTGATGAGAATAAAAGGGTACTGGGTGAACTTCAGACATCTCTGAAAAAAGCGAAATCAGAGATAGAGTCCGACCTGCAGTCGGCGACGAACAGGCTCAATATTCTGTGGAATGAGATGGGCAGACTTCTGAGGAAAGCCTGATGAATGTCTTCTTCGTTTTCCTTATTGCAGGATACCTCATCTTCATGGGGTTCTTTGGAAGCTTTTCCTTTTTTGCCTTTCAACACGCACCGGGACATCAATGGAAAGAGGTGACTACATGAAAAAGACTTTTCTGATAGTTCTTGCTGCAGTGGTAACACTCATTGTGATACGGAGCAGTTTTACCATTTCCGGCGACCACACCGCGACGGAACCCGTCCAGCAGCAGAATTTTCAGGAAATATGCGGCACCGTCGAAAAAGGCGAAACGCTCTATGATATTTTCCAGAAATACAAACTGGACCTCAATGAGTTATTCAAATTGAGGGAGGCTTCTGCTGACGTCCACCGGCTGAGGGAACTCTATCCCGGACAGCCCTACAAGATCACGCTCGACGACAATTCCTGTGTAAACAGTTTTACCTACTGGATCAACGACGAGCATATATTACTGATAAACCGGACCGGGTCCGGATTTTTTGCAGAGAAAAAACCCATAGAATACGAAAAAAGGCTTTTGTCATTCGGAGGAGTAATACACGACAACCTTATTGAATCGATGGATGAGGGCAGGCACAATCTCATGCTCGCACTCACCCTGTCCGACATATTTGCCTGGGACATAGATTTCACCTCGGACCTCCGGGAGGGCGATTCATTCAAGCTCATTGTGGAGGGTCTGTATCTGGACGGAGAATTCCGGAAATACGGGGACATACTCTCTGCAGAATTTGCGAATAACGGCGAGCAGTATCACGCATACCGGTTCGAGCAGAACGGAGAGGCGGGTTATTACGACGATGAAGGGAAATCCCTGAAAAGGTCTTTTTTAAAAGCGCCGCTCAGTTTCCGGCGCATCAGTTCCCATTTCTCTCATAAACGGTTCCACCCGATTTTGCGGATCAGCAGACCCCACCACGGGCTGGACTATGCTGCTCCCCGCGGCACTCCTGTTTCAGCGGTTGGTGACGGTACGGTGACATTTGCAGGCCACCGTGGACAATACGGCAAACTCGTGATCATCCGCCATCCGAACGGATGGAAAACATATTACGGGCATCTCTCCAGGCTCGGGAAGAACATCAGGAAAGGGGAGAAGCTTCAGCAGGGGACGACCATCGGCTATGTCGGTTCTACAGGAATGGCAACAGGGCCTCATCTCCACTATGAAATCAGGATACATGATAAGCCCACGAATCCCCTGAAAGTCAACACCCCCAAAGGGAAGCCTGTCCCGCAACAGTATATTGCCGACTTTATCAGGGTAAGGGATTCGATGTCGGGCAAACTCGCCCTGATACAGGTGCCGGCACAAAATTCTGTCACTGACGAGAAAAAAGGAGGCAGGTGGAAGAGCTCTTAAAAATTGTAAGTATCACCGGATCGCCTGCAGTGAACGCACTCCTGATGTTCCTGTTCGTTGCTATTCTTGCGATCCTTGCAGATTTTTTTATCACTAAAGTTGTGTGGAAGCTTGTAAAATTTACAAAATTTCAATTTGACGACAAGGTAATAAAGATAATCCACAGGCCAATATCCCTCACCATTCTCCTGCTTGGCTCACAGTATATCATCCATTCACTCCCTGTTTCAGGAAGGGTGCTTTTCTTTTCACAGGGAATTCTTTATTCAGTGCTCATTGTCGTGTGGGGGGTCTGTCTGATAAAAATAAGCAACCTGATTATTGAAAACGCAATATACAAGATGGCGGACCTCACCGGTCTCGGCAGGGAGGTAATTCCCCTGGTCGAAAATGTATGGAAAGTCATCATACTCGGCGGGATGCTGATGTTAATCCTCTCCCTATGGAACGTGAGCATCACGCCTCTTCTGGCCTCTGCCGGCATTGTCGGCGCGGCTGTCGCTTTTGCCGCAAAGGACACAATCGCAAACTTCTTCGGAGGGATAAGCGTATTTCTCGACAGGCCGTATAAAATCGGCGACTACATCGTGCTCGATGCGGGCAGGAGGGGAGAGGTCGTTGAAATAGGCATCCGGAGCACAAGGATCAAAACAAGGGACGATATCCTTATCAGTGTGCCGAATGCTCTCATCGCAAACACGACAATAATCAATGAGAGCGCACCGGTCCCCAATTTCCGTGTAAGAATACCGGTCGGGGTTGCCTATGGTTCTCATATAGACGAGGTAGAGCAGGCACTGCTTGCAGTCGCCCACGGGAATGGAAACGTCCTGAGAGAACCGGAACCGAGAGTCCGCTTCAGGGAATTCGGCGACTCTTCCCTGAATTTTGAACTTCTGTGCTGGGTAAAAGAACCTGCGCTGAGGGGACGCACCGTGCATGAACTGAACAAGGCTATCTATCAAAAATTTGAAGAAAAGGGCATCCAGATTCCGTTCCCTCAACGAGATGTCCATATTCATGGAAAGGAAGGGATGAATGGCATTCGAATTTAAAAATTGGTTGATTCCGGTTTTCGTTTTTGCCGGAACAACTGCGGTTCTTTTTCTCGTCCGCGGTCTGTCCTTCGCCCTCCTTCACCGATGGGCCAAAAAAACAGAAACCCAGCTGGACGATATTATCATCAAGGCATTCAGGACCCCTTCTGTATACTGGTGTTTTGCCATCGGTCTTCAAGCAGGCGTTACTCTTTCAGACGTCCCTGAAAAATATATCTTCTATCTGACCAGGGCAATCCATGTCATCGTGATCCTCTCCGTCACGATCGCGGCAGCGAATCTGTCGGGGAAGATATTCAAAAATTACATCCAGAGATCAAACCTCCCCATTCCCACTACCGGACTTGCATACGGCCTTTTAAAAGGAACCATCATCGTGATCGGCTTCCTTATCATGCTGTCAGTGCTGGGAGTCTCGATCACCCCCCTCCTCACCGCGCTGGGAGTCGGCGGACTTGCCGTTGCGCTCGCACTTCAGGATACCCTTGCCAATCTGTTCGCAGGGATTCATATCCTGATGGAAAAATCCATCCGGGCAGGAGATTTCATAAAACTCGAGACAGGACAGGAAGGGTATGTGGATGATATCACCTGGAGGACGACAAGAGTGCGGATGCTTCCCAATAATATTGTTGTGATACCGAACAGTAAGCTTTCTCAGAGCGTCGTGACGAATTATTATCTTCCTGAAAAAAGGATGTCTCTCCTGATCCCGGTCGGAGTAAGCTATTCCTCTGATCCGGAGAGGGTTGAACAAATTCTCGTTGAGGAAGCAAAAAAAGCAGTCGGGGAGATACCCGGCCTGCTTGGAGACCCTGAGCCCTTTGTAAGGTTCATCCCGGGATACGGCGACAGCTCGCTCGATTTCACCCTTATCTGCCAGGTCCAGGAATTTGTAGACCAGTACCTCGCACAACATGAGTTGAGAAAAAGGATATTCAAACGTTTCAGGGAGGAAGGGATTGAGATCCCGTTCCCGCACAGGACGGTATATCTGAGGGAGGAGAAAGAATGGCGGAAGTAATCGAGCCCTTTGAATTCAGACAGTGCATCAGCATCCTCAAATCCACGGGGAAAAAGGCAAAGAGCCTGACTGAACTGAGGGACCTGCTCGCAGCCGTAAGCGATGAATGCATATTTCATCATACCTATCAGTATTTCCTGAAGGGCCACATCCTTGAATACACGAGTGACTTTGCGCGGTGGGCCGGAGAGAGCCTTGAAGAGAGAGCGTTGTCGGAACATCTTTCGAATCTCGACCCCTATGATTTTCTCAAGGTAGATGACCTTCGCAGCAGCCTGATACAGGTAATCGACAATTATCTGGAACGGTTTCCCGGACCGCGCGAAGCGATCCCGGGGGAAGAATTCTTCTTCACCGAGACCATCACAATCATATTCCCGGCAGGAATTCTGGTAAAAAACCTCGCCGAATTCCTCACCG
>JAKLQR010000280.1 GCA_022013235.1 Thermodesulfovibrionales bacterium
CGATTTCTGGGCTGCATGGTGCGGTCCTTGCAGGATGATCTCTCCCACCGTTGAAGAATTATCAAAGGAATACAGCGGAAAACTCAAAGTACTGAAACTGAATACCGATGAAAACTCTGAAATTGCCAGCCAGTATAAAATCATGGGAATACCCACTATCATGTTTTTCAAAGATGGGGTAAAACTCGATCAAATCGTCGGCGTTGTGCCAAAGCAGCAGCTGAAAGAAAAAATAGATTCTTTCCTGAATGCATAGTATCTCTCTCTACACCATTCCGCATGTCAGAGGCTGGAATCTTTCTCCATTTTCGATACATCGTTTCCACACCTTTACATTTTAGAGAAAACGTATTGTTATGTTTGAATCCCTTACAGAAAAATTAGATACGATATTCAAAAAATTAAAGGGCAAAGGCCTTTTAAAAGAAGAAGACATCGATATCGCCCTTAAGGAAATCCGTCTCGCCCTCCTCGAGGCCGATGTCAATTTCAAGGTCGTCAAGGACTTCGTCCAGAAGATCAGGGGAAAAGCCATCGGGAAAGAGGTCCTCGAAAGCCTCACCCCGGGGCAGCAGGTTATTAAAATCGTGAATGAGGAACTCTGTGCACTCCTCGGAAAAACCAACAGCAGGATCCAGCTCTCACCCAATCCTCCGACAACCATCATGTTGATTGGTCTTCATGGTTCGGGGAAGACAACTACTGCCGCAAAGCTGGCCAGGCTTTTCAAGAAGGAAGGGAGAAGGCCCTTGCTCGTGGCTGCTGACCTGCAAAGACCTGCCGCGATAGACCAACTGGTCATGCTCGGCGCCCAGATCGACGTTCCCGTATTCCATTCAAAAGAAGCTACCAGTCCGGTCACACTCTGCGTCGATTCGGTTCAGAAGGCAAAACTCGACGCCCGTGACATCGTAATTCTCGATACTGCAGGACGTTTGCATATTGACGAATCGCTGATGTCCGAACTTCAAAAAATCAAGAAAAATGTCCTGCCGAAAGAAATCGTCTTTGTTGCGGATGCAATGACAGGGCAGGACGCAGTCAATATCGCCACTAACTTCAACGAACAGATAGGAATTGACGGAATCATCCTCACCAAAATGGATGGCGATGCGCGGGGTGGAGCCGCCCTCTCTATCATCTCGGTAACGAACAAGCCGATAAAATTCATCGGTACCGGCGAGAAGATCGAGATGCTCGAACCATTCTATCCGGACCGGATTGCCTCCCGTATACTCGGCATGGGTGATGTACTTGGTCTGATCGAGCAGGCACAGAAGACCTTCGACCAAAAAGAAGCCGAGAAATTGAAAAAGACAATCATGGATGAGTCTTTTACCTTCGACGACCTCAGGGAACAGCTTCGGAAAATGCGGAGCATGGGGCCCCTGGAGAATCTCCTCAATATGATACCCGGAATGAACAAGATGAAAGACGTAACCATTGACGAAAAGGAGTTCGTAAAGGTCGAGGCAATCATCAACTCCATGACCAAAAAGGAAAGAAAGAACTATTCTCTCATCAACGGAAGCAGACGCCGGAGAATCGCCATAGGAAGCGGCACCACTGTTCCCGATGTCAACCGTGTTCTGAAGCAGTATGTCGAAATCAAGAGAATGCTCAAGATGTTCAAGGGGAAAAAGGGCTTCAAGCTGCCGAAAGGCTTCCCGTTCTAACCGGGAACCGGGTCCCTTTATCCCTATGGAAAAAAAGAGAATCCCCCTTCAGGATATTCAGTTTGTACTCCTCGATATGGATGGAACCCTTCTGGATAAATATTTTGACGATTACTTCTGGGAGCATCTCGTGCCGGAAAAATACTCTGAGAAGCATACCCTCTCCTTCGGGAAAGCGAAAGAGGAACTCTTCCGGAAATATAAATCCCATGAAGGCACACTCAACTGGACAGACCTCGATTTCTGGTCAAGGGAACTCAACCTTGATATCCCTGCACTGAAAGAACAGATCAAACACCTTATAGAAGTCCACCCCCATGTGGAGGATTTTCTCGTAGCTATGCGGAAACAGGGAAAAAAGGTTTTTCTCGTTACGAATGCACATTATAAATCCATAGACCTGAAATTCAAAAAGACACGGATCGGAAAGCACTTCGATGCCGTGCTGTCCTCTTTTGATGTCGGTCACCCGAAAGAAAATATCAGGTTCTGGGAGAAAGCAGAAGAACTACTCGGGTTCAGGAAAGAAAAGACCCTGTTTATTGACGATACAGAAGAGATACTGAAGACAGCAAAAAAATATGGGATACAATACATCCTTTATAAAGCCCGTTCCAATTCCAGAGTCGAACCTGTTCATTCGAATACATTCATGCATATTGTCGATTTCAACGAACTGCTATAAAATCATCGGAACTGTTTGTCAAATACCTTGAATCTGCGGGGATTGAATACGTCTTCGGCCTTCCAAACGCGGCAGACTGATCTGTCCGACATAAAACTCCTGTTGTGTATCCTGAATGATATGCCGTAAAATAATAGTTTATGAATACGTTATGCCCTATAGCTCTTACCAAAGAACCCAAGATTGCCTATTTTTCGATGGAGATAGGCATTCAGAACGACATCCCGACCTACAGCGGCGGCCTCGGTGTCCTTGCCGGCGACACGATCAGAACCGGTGCGGACCTGAAACTTCCCATGGTTGCCGTTACCCTGATCAGTAAGAAAGGGTATTTCCGTCAGGAACTTGATGAATGGGGAAAGCAGATAGAAACGGACAACTCATGGGACCCTGCTCAGTATATGACCCTGCTCCCTACGAAGATCACTGTTCAGATCGAGGGGCGCGATGTATTTATACAGGCCTGGCAGTATAACGTTGAGAGCCTCACCAAAGGCTGTATCCCCATCTTCTTCCTCGATACCGATGTTGAAGAAAACACTCCCGAAGACAGGGATATTACTGCGTATCTTTACGGCGGCGATATCGGGTACAGACTCAAACAGGAAATAGTGCTCGGCATCGGCGGGGTACGGATGCTCCATGAACTCGGGTTCGAGATCAAGAAATATCATATGAACGAGGGACACTCGAGTCTGCTCACCCTCGAACTTCTCAACAGGTTCAAGCGTCCAATCGAGGATGTGTGGGATGAAAAGCTGGTCTGGGATGTCGACAGGGTAAAGAACCTTTGCGTATTCACTACGCACACCCCGGTCGAAGCCGGACATGACAGATTTCCCTATGACCTTGTGGCAAAAATAATGGGAGAGCCACTCCCGCTCAATGTCCTGCAGCAACTCGGAGGCAAGGACCTGCTCAACATGACTAGGCTCGGTCTCAACCTGTGCGAATTCATTAACGGCGTCGCCAAAAAGCACACTGAAGTTTCGAGGAATATGTTCCCCGGTTATGAGATCAGCGCAATTACGAACGGAGTGCACTCTTTTACATGGACCTGTGACAGTTTCAAACGACTGTATGACAAGTACCTCCCCGGCTGGGCGAACGAACCTGAATTATTTGTCCGTGTAGGCCGCATTCCGGACAATGAAATATGGGATGCACATATCGAGGCAAAGAAGATACTTTTTGAGTATGTGCGGGCCAGGACCGATATCAGGCTGGACCCTGATATCCTTACCATAGGGTTTGCAAGGAGGGCCACCGCATATAAACGGGCCGATCTGATCTTCAGTGATGTAGACAGGCTTATAGAAATCGGAAAAGGCAAGCTACAGCTCGTTTTCGCCGGGAAGGCTCACCCGAGAGATGATACAGGGAAAAAACTTATCGAAAGAATATTCTCCATAAAGAATCAGTTGAAAGATTCCATCCGGCTCGCATATCTCGAAAATTATGACATGGACATAGCATTAAAACTGGTATCCGGCGTCGATGTATGGCTGAATACCCCGATGAGACCACGGGAAGCCTCGGGTACGAGCGGCATGAAAGCGACACACAACGGAGTTATGAATTTCAGCGTCCTCGACGGATGGTGGATTGAAGGGCATATCGAAGGATACACCGGCTGGTCAATCGGTCCCAGTCCGACGGAAACCCTTCTCGTAGAGAATATAGACACATCAGACGCCGACGATCTTTACCTGAAACTGGAAAAAACCCTTATTCCCCTCTACTACGGGGACAGACGCCTGTGGATCAGGATGATGCAGAATGCGATCGGGAAAAACGCTTACTATTTCAACTGCCATCGCATGATGCGAAGATACGTCACAGACGCATACATCAGATAAAGACAGGCAGAGGTAAAGGTAAAGGTAAAGGCAAAAACAAGAGAATAGTTTAAACTGCTGTATTTTTCTATACCTAGACCTATACCTATGCCTTTTCCTGAGTTTCTATTCTTTCACTCTTCTCATGTTTGCACCGAGTTTCCTGAGCTTTGCCTCCATCTTTTCATATCCTCTGTCAAGATGGTAAATCCTGTGTATCGTTGTCTTTCCTTCGGCAGCGAGTGCTGCAACCACAAGCGATGCACTCGCGCGTAAATCAGTTGCCATAAGCGGCGCGCCTTTCAGACTGCGTATGCCCTTAACTGTAGCAGTTCCCCCTTCAACAGTGATATCGGCGCCCATTCTTTTTAATTCCGCAACATGCATGAACCTGTTCTCGAAAATTGTCTCCTTCACAATACTCGTTCCGTCTGCAATACAGAGGAGAGCCATGAATTGTGCCTGCATATCTGTCGGGAAACCAGGGTATACCATTGTCTGCACATTCGTTGCCCTTGGTCTCGACGATCCCCTTACCCTTATTCCCCCGGGAACAGAATCAAAGGCAATGCCTGCCTCTGTGAGTTTCAGGATGGATGCATCCAGATGTTCCGGCATACATCCTTTTAAAATAACATCACCCCCTGTTATGCCTGCTGCCGCCATGAAGGTACCGGACTCTATCCTGTCTGCGATCACTCTATAGTCCACCGGTTTCAGTGCGTCTACCCCCTCTATCTCAACAACACTCTCTCCTGCACCGTGTATTTTTGCGCCCATCAGGATAAGGGCATTTGCGAGATCTGCAACCTCCGGCTCTCTTGCTGCATTTTCAATGCGGGTTGTCCCTTTCGCAAGTGATGCCGCCATCATCAGATTCTCTGTGCCGGTTACTGTAGGGATATCAAGATAGATTGAGGCGCCGTTCAGTCTTGAAGCCTTTGCAACAACATACCCGGATTCAAGGGTTATTTCAGCGCCCATTTTTTCAAGTCCCATAAGATGGAGATTGATAGGACGCGCACCGATTGCGCATCCGCCCGGGAGTGACACTTTGGCCCTTCCGTACCTGGCGAGGAGAGGACCAAGCACAAGGATCGAGGCGCGCATTGTCCTGACCAGATCGTAGGGGGCCTCAAATACTGTGAGCCTTTCTGTACTCAGAAACGCCTTCTGCCCTTCGTGGTGAAACCCTGCGCCGAGATTTGCAAGCAGCCTTCCCATAGTCATTACATCACGGAGTCCGGGAACTCTGCTGAGAATATAATGTCCCGGAGCAAGGATCGCTGCGGTCATGATAGGAAGCGCAGCATTCTTTGCACCGCTGATTTCTACGGTTCCTTTCAGTTTTTTCCCGCCGCGAATAACCAGTTTGTCCAACGCTTTCTCCTTAAATAAGACTTGAGTTCATTATAATATTTATTGAAGACAATTTGAAAACGCTCTCGCTTTTTTCATCAGGTTCTCCTCTCCCGCAAACGCCCGCTGCCGTCAACTTTATGGAGTTCGTGACCGCTCCCGGCGCAGGCGGTGACTTCTCTCTCATAATTTCCGGTAATTTTCATGTTGCCGAATGAAAAACCGGTGGGCTATACTTTAGCAAAGAACGGGCTTCCCTGCAGCATTACCACAGGGTATCCTGAGGCTTTAGATATTCGGATTTCTGATTTGTTTTCTGGAGGAACGGATGCCTTTTTTCGGTGAACTCTTTGTCAGCGAAATTCTAAAAAAACCGGTACTCGACCCCAAGGGTGAAGACCTCGGCAGGGTAAAAGACCTTGTGGTGGTGAAAGGCGAACCCTTCCCGAAGGTTTCTGCTTTGATCCTGGAAAAGAAAAAAAAGGTGGTTTATCTTCCCTGGCACGATCTGAACATATTCAACAAAAGGATCATATCTTCGAATATCTACGGCCAGGATCTTCAGAAATACGAATTCAGTGAAGAAGACCTCATTATCGCGAGGGACATTTTTGACAAGCAGATTGTTGATGCCAACGGCGCAAAAGTCGTCAGGGTAAACGATGTAAAACTTGAAGGCTTTGAATCAGAGGCGATCCTTGTCGCCATCGATGTCGGCATAAGAGGCATCATGCGCCGGCTTGGCGTTGAACGAGGCGGAGAAGATTTCATGAGAATATTCAGCCGGGATATACCCTACAATCTCATAAGCTGGAATTATCTCCAGCCTCTCGGCCCGAAACTGTCGACAATATCGCTTACTGTTCCCAGGCAAATGGTTGCGGAACTCCATCCTGCCGATATAGCAGATATCATAAGTCAGGTCTCGCGGCGGGAAGGGGTAACCTTTGTGAAAGGGCTTGATATCGAAACAGCTGTAGAGGCTCTTTCAGAACTCGAGACTGATGTCCAGGCAGCGATAATAACTCGCATGAGTGCGGAGAAAGCGGCTGACATCCTCGAAGAGATGCCACCCGACGAGGCCGCAGACATCCTGAGCGATCTGCCTGCTGAAAAAGCAAAGGAGATACTCGAAAATATCAAAAAGGATGAAGCAGAAGACATTCAGGAACTGCTCAGCCATGAAGAGGACACTGCAGGCGGACTCATGACAAATGTATATGTTTCATATCCCCCCGACACAACTGTCAGGAGAGCAATTGACCTTTTCAAGAAAGACGCGGAAGAAGTTGAAACGGTGTACTATATCTATATTGTCGCTGAAGAGGAAAAACTGGTCGGTGTAGTATCTCTCCGGGAGTTGCTCCTTGCATCACTCGACACGAAGTTGTCTGATATCATGCATTCAAAACTCACGACCGTCACCCCGGATGTTGATGAAGGTGAAGTCTCTGCAATAATCTCTAAATATAACCTCGTTGCCCTTCCTGTCATTAACCATGAAGGCATCATGCTCGGCATCGTTACTGTTGACGATATTGTGGACAGAATTCTTCCTCCTGCTGCAAAACGAAAGCGGAGGACCGTATGAACTTATGGAGGAAGATTATCCTTTTTCTGTCGGTCATGGGACCCGGCATCATTACTGCAAATATCGACAATGACGCAAGCGGCATAACAACCTATTCTGTCGCAGGGGCCAGGTTCGGTTACGCGCTTCTCTGGACGCTGATCCCGACTACTGTCGCGCTTGTCGTTATTCAGGAAATGGTCGCAAGAATGGGTGTAGTGACAGGAAAAGGTCTCTCTGATCTGATAAGAGAAAATTATGGGGTTAAGGCAGCATTCTATATGATGACAGTCCTCTTTATCGCTAATTTCGGAACAACAGTAGCCAACTTTGCCGGATGGGCAGCGAGCATGGAGATATTGGGGCTGAGCAAATATTTTATGGTACCACTCGGCGCCTTTTTTATCTGGTTTTTAGTCATTAAGGGAAGTTACCGGGCAGTAGAGAGAATTTTGCTCTTCGCCTGTCTTCTTTATTTTGGGTATGTATTTTCCGGTTTTATGTCAAAACCTGACTGGCAGGAGGTGTTCTCCAGAACATTCATACCAAAGATGCATTTCAACTCTGAGTTCATTATGCTCGGCATAGCCATTGTCGGCACAACAATTACCCCATGGATGCAGTTTTACCTGCAGTCATCCATAGCAGAAAAAGGCATTAAGAAAGAGCAATATAAAGCTTCGAGACTCGATGTACTTATCGGGTGCAGTATCACTGATATAGTCTCTTTCTTCATTATCGTGACCTGTGCGACTACCCTCTTCCCTTTTGGGATCAGAATACATGAAGCATCTGAAGCTGCTCTTGCCCTGAAGCCACTTGCAGGAGAATATGCATTCCTCATATTCGCAGTCAGTCTTGCAAATGCTGCGCTTCTCGGCGCTATTATCGTCCCCCTTGCAACATCCTATTATATTTGTGAAGCGATGGGCTGGGAGAGAGGGATAAACAAAACCTTCAGGGAAGCGCCCCAGTTCATGTGGATCTACACCGTAATGATTGTTTTTGCCGCACTCGTTATCCTGACCCCCAATGCGCCTCTTGTATTCCTGATGGTGCTCTCTTCGGTGCTGAACGGCATGCTCCTCCCCTTTGTGCTCGTATATGCACTTTCTCTGGTAAATGACAGGAAAATAATGGGGGAATTTGTGAATCCCAGGTTCCATAATGTCGTATCATGGGGAACAGTAGGCGTATTGACAGTTCTAACTATTCTGTTTATTATTTCTTTCCTGTTACCTGAAGGAGCCTTCTATGGTTAATGCAATCGAATGGGTTGAGGGAAAAGTAATCATGCTGGACCAGACAAGACTCCCCCTCGAGGTAAAGTTCATCGAGTGTGCTGATTACCGGAAAGTCGCTGAGGGAATAAGAAAGCTCTGGATCCGGGGAGCTCCCGCCATCGGGATTGCAGCGGCCATGGGTGTCGCACTCGCCGCGCAGGATATCAGGGCTGACCACTATGACTCTTTTATGAATAAAATTGAACCCGTCTTTTTCGAATTGCTTTCGACACGACCCACCGCAGTCAATATACAGTGGGCTATAGAACGGATAAAAAGACTTCTCGCTGAACATAGAGGGGAGCCGGTCAGTACGCTGAAAGACCTGCTTATCAGAGAGGCGCGAAAGATACTTGAGGAGGATATCGAAATCAATAAAGCTATCGGCAGATGGGGCGCCGAGTTTATAGAAGACGGAGACACCATTCTCACCCACTGCAATGCAGGGTCTCTTGCAACCGGTGGATATGGCACCGCAACCGCACCGATGCGTATTGCGAAAGAACAGGGAAAGCTCTTTCAGGTCATTGCCGACGAAACAAGGCCGGTGCTTCAGGGTGCAAGACTCACGGCATGGGAACTCATGCAGGAGGGGATACCTGTTACGCTGATTACCGATAATACCGCAGGAGCTCTGATGCAGAGCGGCGATATAGACCTCGCAATCGTGGGGACAGACAGAACCGCGCGGAATGGTGACGTAGCGAACAAAATCGGTACGTATACCGTCGCTGTTCTCTGCAAAGAAAACAAAATACCCTTTTATGTCGCCGCCCCGTTGAGCAGCATAGATTTTTCGCTGCCTTCAGGTGAATATATCCCCATTGAAGAAAGAAGTCCTGAGGAAGTCACCCTTGTAAACGGGAGGTGTCAGATTGCCCCCGATGGAGTGAATGTAAGAAACATAGCCTTTGATGTGACGCCCCATAAATATGTAACCGCACTTATTACCGAGAAAGGAGCATTCAGACCGAAGGACCTGAAAAAACTGATGAAGACAAACGCGGAAACTGAACGATTCCGTTTCCGTCCCTAATATCCATAAATGTAATTTTCATGCAA
>JAKLQR010000281.1 GCA_022013235.1 Thermodesulfovibrionales bacterium
ATTCCACCACCTTTATTCTAAGATTTCTTGCCACATCACACATGCGGTTATCAAGGCAAATTAGAGGCAATTTGTTTTCAAGACAACACTGTATATAATAGGCATCATATGCATATATACTGAACCGGACGGCAATTTTCATAGCATCAAATATCTTAACTGGCACTAGTCTAACAGGTATTTTCTGTGAGATATCGAATGCATGAAGGATTTCCCGATCGTTGAGACGACCTTTTCTGCACACTGCGATTAACGCATTGCCAATCTCGTAGGGCAAGATTTCCGGAGCAATTATGGTACATCCGGCTGTCTTTTCAATAATCCATCCGCGATCATTCTCATCAAGGGCAATTGATAAAAATACGCTTGCATCCGAAACAATTTCCATAATTTAATTGTACAATTCATATCTGAAGTTGTCAATATGCATTATCGTTGCATTATCGAGGTACAGCAGAGAGCCTTAACTGCGGGTTACCGATTGACTACATACCGCTCAGGTTCAGATTGAGGAAACGAAGTTTTCAGGCAGGCGCTAATGGATAGATTTATTGCGAAGAATTCAATTCTTCTGTTTTTTCAATTGCAATTGCCCTGTTGCGCCGGTGATTGCGTTCTTCACGCCAATCATCCATTTACAGAATCGACAGTTGTTGCCCTGCCCCTCTATTTCGCTGAAAGGTTCAAATAGAGAGTGGAACCATGTCTGAATATAAGGAGCAGAATGTCCTTTCCGGGTTGTATTTTAGAGACTATCTGTTCGTAGTCTCTGACACTGTTTATTTGCTGTTTGTTCACTTCCAGTATGACATCTCCCCTGATCAGCAAGGATACGGCCGCGCTGTCTTCTCCGATATCGGCAATAACAACACCCTTCACCCTCTCGGGCAGATTGAGTTTTTTGGATATTTCAGGGGTGAGGTCCTGAACTATTACTCCTGACAAAAGGTTGTCAAAACGGATTTTCGAAAGCTGCTGCTCCTCATCAGAAGGCAATTCTTCTACCGTGACTTTCTTGATTTCTGTCTTGTTCTCTCTGACAATTTTCAGAGTTATGGTCTGCCCCGGCGAGGTATCTGCAACCATATTGCGCATCTGGTAGGGCTCTTCGACCTTCTTGTCCTCAAATTCAATGATGATATCTCCTCTCCGCAGGCCCGCCTTTTCCGCAGGACTCCCTTCAATCACGTCTCCGACGAGGACACCTTTCTCATCACTCAGGTTAAACTGCTTTGCGAGTTCCGGCGTAAGACCCTGGATGCTCACTCCGAACCATCCCCTCACGACTTTTCCCTGTTTGATAAGTTTGTCCATCACTGTTTTTGCCATGCTCGTAGGGACTGCGAACCCTATGCCCTGATATCCGCCGCTCGTGCTGAATATTGCAGTATTGATGCCAATGAGTTCGCCCCTGACATTGACAAGCGCTCCTCCGGAATTTCCGGGATTGATTGCCGCATCAGTCTGGATGAAATCCTCGTAATCGGCTATACCCACATTGGCCCTTCCGACTGCGCTCACAATACCCATCGTTACCGTCTGGCTCAATCCATACGGACTCCCTATTGCAAGCACCGTCTCCCCGACCCTGAGTTTGTCCGAATTACCCCATGTTATGGTGGGGAGGTCTGCTGCCTCGATTTTGACAATGCCGATATCGGTCATGGCGTCGGTTCCCACAATTGTTCCCTTGAATTCTCTCTTGTCCGAAAGAGTGACCTTTATTTGTTCCGCGCCCTGAATCATATGGTTTGCAGTAAGGATATATCCCTGAGGATCAACAATAACACCGGAACCGAGGTTGGCAGATTTCCGCTCTTTCGGCGCCCGGAACTGATCTCCGAAAAACCTCCTAAAGAAAGGGTCGTCCATAAAAGGGTTTTCTCCCCCCCGAACTTTTATCGTGCGCATGGTCGAGATATTCACCACTGCCGGTCTCACCGCCGCAACAATCTCCGCAGTCGCCTGCCCCACCTTGGTGAGCACATCGATCGATTCCCCGGAAATCTTCACCTCCCCGGCATATGTTGATGAGGGAAAACTGATCGCGAAGAAACCGATAAATCCTGCAAGCAGGGATATTGCAGCAATCGCTTTTATGAAAGAGCCCTTCTGTATATGAGAAAACATGGTTCCTCCCGTTGTTGAAATTCAGATTATTTCTTTTTACTATACCATGGAAGAGAAGTTTTAGTGGTCGTCCATAAACTTAATGTTTTAACACCCTCCCCCTTACCTCCTCCCCTCACGGGAGTGGAAATTAATAAGTCCCTCTCCCCTATAGGGAGAGAGTTAGGGTAAGGGGGGGCTATTAATATATGGACAGATCTATTTAAGGCCCCTGTCCCCTGTCAAGCAATTCGCGGTAGAGAAAGGGCTTTGTGCTCGACGGCACTTCGGGCGCTTCATAAAGCTCCTTCAGGTCGGTCGTCTTGATATTCTCCAGAAACTTCACCACTATTGCGAGCGGAGCATGATGGTTCCGGATAAGCGCCCATCGCACATCATATCTGCGGGACCATTTCGGATGCTCCGCTATCTGGCGGATGACCTGTGACGAGGTCTTCTTCATACTGATGATCCTACAGATGTCACCTTCCGTGAGGATCGGGCTGTCCAGGCATACGGCTGAAACCTCTTTCATCCCGTCTTGCAGCAGTTTTACAATTACTGCGCTGCCTGCCCTCTTGGCAAGGCTTATCTTGATACCAAGCGGCAGCGTGAGTATCCTTTCCAGAATATCCATCTCTGCCCTTACCCTGACCGCAACAGGTATCTGCTGATTTCTCGTGAGGTCGGCCATGTCGAAAATTCTCAGCGACTTGAGGATCGAGAGCGAAATATTCTGCGGGGTCTTCGGGTTCTTGCAGAGAGCCATCATAATGGGGTAACTGTCCTTCCACCGGCGGTCGTAATAAATAGATTCGATTATTTCTCTCGTAAGATTTCTTCTTCGCGCAAGAACACGCACATGGTCTTCTGTGAGGTTGCTGTTCAGAAGGAGTCGGGAGATGACCTGCGGAGAAGGATGATGGACGAGCATGCCGAGTTCCTCTCCGCTCCCCCGTGACGCAGCGAGTATTTCCTCCTCCAGATCCTTCATACCAGTATTGTAGCCAAACCAAATCCTTTATTCACATTGACTAATCAGAGATATTTTTGTTAGTTTAATAAACTACTTTTATCGTTGAGGAGTCTGTATGCCAAAGAAACAGAAAATCGCTTCGACAAAAAAGAAGAAAACTACAGCACCAAAGAAGAAGACGATGACAAAAAAACCAATGACAAAGAAAACGCCGACGAAGAAGACACAGACAAAGAAGACATCGCCAAAGCAGGTTGTTGCTGCTGCAAAAAAACCGAAAACTGGAAAAACCATCAAACTCGCACCGCGGGCCAGGAAGATCCAGGATATCAAGAAAAAGCTTATCGGACAGAAAAAGATTCTCCTCCTCGGAGCAATGGAAGCCCGGAATGAACTTCCCGAACAGACCGTGTTTTCTGATCTTGGAGATCAGGCATCAGCAGAGATCGATAGAAATTTCATGCTGAAAATCAAGGGGAGGGAACGGAAACTCATCAAGAAGATCGAAGAAGCCGTCGAAAGGATCGATGAAGGGATTTTCGGCATCTGCGATAAATGCGGAGAGGAAATAGATATCAGAAGGCTCGAAGCACGGCCGGTTACGACCATGTGCATCGAGTGCAAAACAGTGCAGGAGGAAGAAGAGAAATTAAGGGAAGGATAGAGTAAAGAATATTCTTCCCGCTTTTACCCCCTGATCTTTAGGCCGTATCTGTCCCGCAGTGAATCGCCGAGCACATTAAAACAGAGTGCGGTAAGGGCGATCATGAATCCCGGCGCAACCACCATCCATGGCGCAGAGGTCAGGTAAGCCCTGTGAGCACTGATCATGGAGCCCCAGGTCGGCATGGGCGGCTGGGCGCCGAGCCCTAAAAAACTTAATGACGCTTCGACCAGAATATAGCCTCCGATCTTCATGCCCGTTACCACAAGCACAAAAGGGATGCATTGGGGCATGAGATGTCTGAGTATGATTCTCCCTGTGCTGCATCCCGTAGCTTTTGCCGCCTCAATATAATTCGCCTCTTTCAGGCTTAATACCTGTCCTCTGACGATTCGTGCAAAGGAAGCCCAGCCCACTGCAACAATAGCGATGACAACGGTGTATATCCCCGGAGGAAAAAGAACAGATATGGCAATCGCGAGAAGGAGCGTGGGGAATGAAAGGACCAGGTCTACAAATGCCATGAGCAGCGCATCGACTTTTCCGCCGAAATACCCTGAACAGAGGCCGAACACAAGACCGATCATCGTCGATAAGAGTGCCGCGCTCACCGCGATACTGATCGAAACCCTTCCTCCATAGAGTATTCTCGAAAGGATGTCCCTTCCCTTGGTATCGGTACCGAGGGGATGATCGAGACTGGGGGCTTCCTTGATCCGGTCAAGGTTGATAGACCCGGGATTGCACCAGGGCATAAACGGAGCGCTGAACGACATCACCGCGATAAAGAGAATGACGAGAAGCGCAGCCTTACCTGTTGTGTTCACCGAATCTCACCCTTGGGTCGAGAGAATGATAGAGCATATCGACAACCATATTAATGGCCACAAAAACGAAGGTGCCGATAATCACACACCCCACGATTACCGGATAATCCCGTTTGATAATCCCTTCCATAATGAACCTGCCGATTCCGTCCCATCCGAATATTGTTTCGGTAAGAACCGCTCCGTTTAAATAGCTGCCGAAATCGAGCCCGATAACGGTCACGATAGGGATAAGCGCATTTTTCAGAACATGTCCGGCCTGGATGCGGACTTCCCTGATGCCCATTGCCCTTGCCGTCTTTATGAAAGGCATGTCCAGTACCTCCAGCACCGTTGTCCTCGTTATTCTCGCGAGTGTCCCGAGTGCTGGGAGAGAGAGCGTAAGGGCTGGAAGGACAAGGAAACGAAAGTCGCCGGTGCCTGATGGCGGGAACATCCTGAGTTTCAGGCTGAAAAAAAGCATGAGGAGCAATCCGCTCCAGAAGACCGGTATGCTGAGCCCTGTAACCGACAATGCTGAGATGACCCTGTCCGTTATCGTATCTTTCCGGTATGCGGAAAGGAACCCGAGTCCTGTTCCCAGCGGGACCGCGATAAGCATTGCAGCAAGCGCCAGTTTCAGGGTATTAGGGAACTTCAGGAGAATATCGGACAAGACTTCCCTGTTCGTATAATAAGACCTTCCAAATTCACCATGGAGGAGGAGCGCGAGATACCCGTAATATTGCTCTACGATATTTTTATCGGCGCCGATCTCCTTCCGAATCTTTTCGATGACCTCCGGCTGGGCCCGTTCTCCGACCATACTCAGCACAGGGTCTCCGGGCAGTGCCTTTGCAAGGCTGAATGTCAGAAGAGTGATCCCGAAAAGCAGGGGAATAAGGAGAAGTATCTTTTTAATCAGGTAGTCTTTCATGCCCCCTCTTCCCTGTATTTGACTTCTGTTTTCATGTCATCCATATTTGTGTTCTTCATCAATAAGAGGTTCTAAGCTATCTTCTTAAATGGCCTGATCATTTCATAACGGAGGAGCGATTGTCACTATCACCCTCATGTCGCTTATTGCGAGAATGCCATGCGGTTCGCGGATATCCGAAATCAGGACATCACCGGTATTCGCCGGGAGTGTCAACCCCTCCTTCCCCAGAAATTCACCCTCCCCTTCAATGACCACAATGCTTAACTGTCCTTCTGCCTCGTGGGAATGAATACCCAACTCCTGCCCGCTCATGAAATTGAAGTTCAATACCCTGAAATAGGGCGAATCATGAATCAGAAACTTCTGCATGCCTTTCTCGCTGAATCTGCCTTCCTTCAACACTTCAATCCGTTTTATCATGGCCGGTCTCCTTGTTATAAAAATTGTATTGTAGAAGTATATAAAACAAAGGGGCAATTGACAATGAATAATGTCCTGATTAAATGCCTGTCCTGTTCGTAAATACCACTATAAGGGCCTATCCACAAAGTTGTGTTTTTGTCATCCTCCGGCTTGACCGGGGGATCCATAACCCCTTGAAAAGACTGGATTCCCCGATCGAGTCGGGGAATGACGAACTCTTCAAGATATATATTTATGGACAGACTCTTCAGGGCATATACGATACAATATTACTCAGGGAAAGAGAAGCGATTGCCATGTTCAAAGAAATCAGGGCACAGATAGAGAGAATTACCTACTACAACGAAGAGAACGGCTATACCGTTGCCAAAGCAAAGGTTGGAGGAAGGCATGGCCTCGTTAACCGTAGTCGGCAATCTCCTCTCCGTAAGTGCAGGCGAAGAACTAAAACTGAAAGGGGAATGGCACAACCACCCTAAATTCGGTGAACAGTTTAAGATTGAATCTTATGAATCAGTAGTCCCTGCCACAGTCAAAGGGATTGAGAAATATCTCGGATCAGGACTTATCAAAGGCATCGGTCCGGTCATGGCAAAGAGGCTTGTCTCCAAATTCGGACTGGAGACACTCACTGTTATCGAAACCGACATTAAGAAGCTGCATGAAGTGGAAGGCATCGGGGACAAAAGAATTGGGATGATACGGGAGGCATGGGACGACCAGAAGGAGATACGGGAAGTCATGCTGTTCCTTCAGGACAAAGGTGTCAGTCCAACCTATGGAGCCAAGATATTTAAGCAGTATGGGAACAGATCAATCAGTGTTGTGCAGGAAAACCCCTACAGGCTTGCAACGGATATATTCGGGATAGGTTTTCTCACAGCCGACAAAATCGCAGAAAAACTCGGTATCGCGAAAGAATCACAGATAAGGGCCGAGGCAGGAATTCTTTATGTCCTTCACCAGTTAGCCGATGAGGGGCATGTCTATTACCCCTATGAGCAGCTGAGAGAAGAATGCAAAAAGATTCTCGGTGTAGAAAACGATACCCTCATGAAAGCATTCGGACAGATTGCCTCAGACGGGAAGATACTCATTGAGGCCCACATTCAAGGTCGAAGTGCAACAAAAGCAGAAGCGACCTC
>JAKLQR010000282.1 GCA_022013235.1 Thermodesulfovibrionales bacterium
GAAGATAGCATGGGAGGAATACATCGCAGAGGATGGATATGTCTGCGTGACCTCCAGCGTGGATAATCCGAATATCACGGACTCGCGCTATGCAAATGTAAGGTGCAAAGACGCAATTGTCGACAGGATAAGGGAGAAATGCAGGCAGCGTCCCGACTCAGGTCCTCATCAGGACAGAGCAGTGGTTAGTCTTTACTGGAAGGATGAGCACTGTTCTGTATATTTTGATACCTCAGGGGAGCCTCTCTCCCGTCGGGGGTACAGAAAAATCCCTATGTCTGCGCCAATGCAGGAGACACTTGCTGCTGCGGTTCTCATGGCTGCAGGATGGAGTGGCACAAGGCATTTCATTAACCCTATGTGCGGCAGCGGTACACTGGCAATTGAGGCTGCCCTCAGAGCTCTCAACCGTGCTTCAGGGATGCTGCGAAACAACTTCGGATTTATGCACCTTAAGAGATTCGATAAATCGAAGTGGAACGATCTGCGTGCACAGGCAAAAAGAGATGCAAAAAGCAGGCTGGAGCACAGGATCATTGCCACCGATATCAGCAGACAGGCGGTTGAAGCAGCAAGAAAGAATGCTGCCACGGCAGGCGTCGAACATCTTATCGAATTTGCCATGTGCGATTATAGCGAAACTGAGGTTCCATCCGGATCGGGGATTGTGGTCATGAACCCGGAATACGGAGAAAGAATGGGAAAGATCAAAGAACTTGAAAGTGTATACAGGGGGATCGGGGATTTTTTCAAGCAGAAGTGCAGGGGGTATACAGGATACCTCTTCACGGGCAACCTCGACCTTGCAAAGAAAGTCGGCTTAAAAGCGAAACGAAGGACCACTTTTTTTAACGGTCCGATAGAATGCAGACTCCTTGAGTTTGAGTTGTACGAGGGAAGCAGGAAAGATAAAAGAAGTCCGGAGGTTGACTAAAGCTGAATATATGGATAGACATCCATTCTCCTGTTGAGATAGCTATGCGGTTAAAGATACAATAAGCGCAAGAGAGAAATATTATTTACGTCTGCCTCCCTCTACTTGTTCAGACAGAAGTATTCGACCGGAAACTCAGGGCATGATGGAGGAGATCATGCAGGAAATCGATCAGGCCGAACCGAAGCAGTTCAGCCTGGATGAAATCAAAGAAAGGGTCTCTCGCTGTCTCGGGCCTGACCGGGTGCAGAAACGATACAATATTATCACCGACACCTCCGATTTCTTCAGGGTTGAGTACGATGACATAGTAATCCTCGGAGACAAACCGTATCTGATCAGGAACAACGAGCGGGAAGGCCGTTTCGGAATCGACGAACAGCAGAAGTTCTGGGTCAAACGTGCGCGGGATCTTTCCGACGGCAGTGTAAAGATCATCAAGCTCGTTTTTCATGAGCGCTTTCAGGCGAAAGTCGGAAATATCGTATTCGAATGCTTCAGAAGCCCCAAAAAAGAGGCGAGAATCCTTGACCTCACAAAAGGGCATTGCCATTTTATGCAGGGTTTTTCGCTCACGGACTCATCGGATAACCTGATAAGGGTCATTGACTTTGTCAGGGGAAAGACGCTCGCCGATGCGGTCATGACCCTTGGCGGAGACCACGAGGATTATTTCTCCAATCATTTCCCGTTGATATTCGAAGAATATATAGAATTGGTTGAGGCGATACGGTTTCTTCATCAAAAGGGTGAAAAACACGGTGATATCAGACGGGACCACATCATTAAGGAAGAGGGAACAGGAAACAGCTGCTGGATCGATTTCGATTTCGATTACCTGCACAAGGAGAATATGTTCGGCTATGACCTTTTCGGGTTGGGGAATATTCTTGTATACCTGACGGGACGCGGCGATGTAACATTCCAGCAGCTCAGGGATGCCGGTTCCCCGTTATTCGACCAGTTGACGTCCTCTGACATGAACATTATATTCAATAACAGGGTGGTAAACCTGAAGAAAGTGTATCCCTATATTCCTGATGCATTGAATTTTATCCTTCTCCATTTTTCTTCGGTCGCCAATGTATTCTATGAAAATACGGAGCAGCTCCTTCATGACCTTCATGCAGCGAAGGAGCAACTGCAAAGTATGTAACCTTAAGAATGAGGGGTGGACAGAGTATGGAATCAAAAAAAGTACAGAACCGAAATATCCTTATTGCAGTAGACGAATCAGAAAATGCGGCCAGGGCAGTATCATATGTAAGGGACCTCCTCAACGGGTTGCCGGGATTCCGGATCAGCATTGTCACCATCATCCCTGAACCGTCGGAAGATTATTTCCAGTCAGAGAGTGAACGAACTGAATGGATGAAAGAAAAGAATTCCTCAGCACGGAACATTGTTGAAGGGCACCGCAGATTACTTACAGACGCTGGATTCAGTGAAGGTGATGTCAAGGCGGAGGTGGTGATCAAGACATGCCCCTCGATCGCTGAATGCATTCTTGCCGAGCAGGAGAAACTCACTTGCGGAGCTGTGGTTATCGGCCGCAGGGGCATCTCCAAGCAGGAGGAATTCATTTTCGGGAGCACCTCAAGCAAGATTCTCCATACTGCCAAAGACTGCGCCGTCTGGGTCATCGAATAAGTTACCCCTCATCATTCAGATTGCGGGACCCTCACAGGGGAGGGCATATGCAGCGAATGAATACCTTGCGGCTTATACTTTTCACATGTCCGGCAACCGCTTTATTTCTCCTGGAAGAATTCATATAATTGAGATAAATGTCATGCAGGGAGGATATCATGAAAGAAAAGGATAGCAGGAAGAAGTATTGGTATATAATAGGCGCCCTGGCAGTGTTGGTTTTGATCGTGTTTGTATGGAAAGGGATAGAGGTCAGGAACATTCAGAAAAAGATGGAGGAGGAGCGTATTGTCCTGAACGAACATTACCAGAAGGTCATCATAAACAAAAACGAAGAAATGCTCCGCCTTGTAACGATACCATTCGTATGGGCAGTGAGAAAAGAAATGCTGAGAGAGAA
>JAKLQR010000283.1 GCA_022013235.1 Thermodesulfovibrionales bacterium
CAATAACGGCTGGATTAATATTGACGATATTTCCAGTGTGTCTATCGAGCAGTAAAATTCCGTCTTTCGAGGTTTCAAAGAGCCGCCGGTATCGTTCTTCAGACTCCCTTAATTCGTTTTCCATTTGTTTGCGCATGGTGATTTCTCTCTCTATACTCTCTATCGTCTCATTCGTGACATTTTCCAGGGATTCCAACAGTTCGACTTTTGATCCTCCGGATACCCTTGCACTCAGGTCACCCTTTGATACCCTGTGCAGCACATCAAAATGTTCGGCCAGTGCCATGGCAAACTCATGAGATTGATCAACCATTTCTCCAACATTTTTTGCTGTCATATTAACTATGTTTTTTAATTTTGAAATTATCTCAACTTCTGATTCCTCGGATATTCGAACTTCAGGATCTCCGGAAGATATCTTTTTTAATGCCTCGAAGACCTCGGACAGGCTTATTGCCAGCTCCATGCTAATGCTTTCCAATTCTCTGTCCACATGTGATGCAGTCTCCTTGAAAGCCTCGAATTCTTTTTTCATATTATTTAAAGATTCTCCTTGTTCAGCAATTTTTTTGCGTAACTCGCTTAGTTTATTTATGCGAAGTTTTTTTGTCTCATTTTTATCTTTCATGGTCGGCGCCTGGGCAAGCCCTTTCTCCTGAGGGAGAAGCAAATAAAAAAGACCGCACTATTTTTACACAAAATAAGCCTCCAGAGAGAGAAATAAGTAACATATGCTTATTAAACGAATATAGCATGAAAAAGATTGTTATTATTGTCAGCAAATTGCCAATATATTACGGATAAATAGCCAGCAATAAACTGGCACTATAAAGACAATGATAAAAGATAGGATTTGAGGTTTGTTTTTTTGTTCTTTAGCCCCAGTTTTTTCCTGATATTCTCTCTGTGAAAGGCGATAGTTCTTGGGGAGGAATGTAACAATTCACCGATTTCTTTGTTCATTTTGCCTTGCCGCAGGAGATTTGCAACACGAATCTCGGACGGAGTAAAGTTCAAAAACCTGGAGGACAACCTGACCGAAAATGGTAAAATGACCTGGTTTAGATTTGATTCCAGGATATTTACATAGTTCTTCTGTTTAGCATCCAATGCACACATTTTTAATTTTTCTAAATAGGGGAAAACCAGTTCCTTTATGTTTGACGATACTTTTTCTTCAAGCTCTATTTTGTCTTCATCCCGTTTCTTTAGCAAGACATTTAAGGCGATATTTGTCTCTTCAATATTTTGGGTCTTCATCTCCAATTCTCTCTCTCTTTTTTTAATCAACTCATCTGCTTTTTTGCGCTCGGTGATGTCTCTGATATATCCGCCAACGCCGAATTTATTATCTCTTAGTTTGATACGAAATTTACGAGTCTCAAATACCTTATCGCCGCTCCGCTCCTCTGCTATAACAACAGCTTCCGATTCCAATGCTTTCATATCTGACTGTCTGCAACCCTCTGCAACCGACACAGGCAATAATTCAAAATCTGTTTTTCCGACAACCTGATCTTCTCCTGCGCCTAAGTATTTAAGAAGAGCTTTATTAACGATTATATGTCGTAATTGTTCGTCTTTAAGAAATACCATGTCAGATGTGGAGTTTATAAACGTTCGATAAAGCCCTTCTTTTTCTTTTAAAGCCTTTTCTGCCTGCTTGCATTCGGTAATATCTATGAAAGACCCTACGCTCTTCTTTGTCCCTGAAATCATGACTGCATTAGCACAAATGTATTTCACATTACCATATCTGTCAATAAGCCTGAATTCATAGTTCAGGGGAGCAGCTTTTGGATCAGTTCTGCGTAATCGATGATACTCCTTCACTTTTTCAAGGTCATCTTTATGAATGAGCTTCATCCAGCTCTTCTTGCCTTCTATTTCTTCTTTTAAGTAGCCAGAGAGAATTTCAAATTCTGTATTTATCAGGGATAGTGTGGTATCTTCTTCGTCGATAGCTATGGCAGTTCCGGTATTCTCAAAGAGAGCTCTGTAGTGTTCTTCTGCCTCCTTACGCTCAGTCTTTGATTTTTCCAGATTAGCAATATGTTGACGCAAGTCAACTAATTCATTGACAAGCTGTTTTTTTGTCTTTTTATCATCGTTCATTTTTTACATCTCTAAGGCAATTGCTTATTAATAAAAATATACAATATTTCACCAGATATGTCTTCTGAATAGTTATGTAACTGTCGTGAATTAGCTGTTTTCAATACAGCAGAAAAAAAGGGTACATGCTACTTTATTTCTTCAGAAAATTGTAGGATAGTGACTAACGCTAAAAACGAGAGTATTGTTTAAAAGGAGGTAAATAGGGATATGCGTAAGAAAATCGTTATGCTTATTTCGCTATGCCTGTGTATGAGCTGTGCTGCTGCTGTTCAGGAAACATCTCCCGGTACAAAGGGAAAAGTAGCGGTGTGTCATAAAGGCAAGAAGACGCTCCATGTTGACGAATCAGCGGTGAAAGCTCATTTGGGGCATGGCGATTATCTCGGACCCTGCAGGTAAGAGAAAGCGGTCAAGCCAAACATTCACAAAAGACTGCATTCACGCCTGCTTTTCCGTATCAAAAGAAGGGCTGTAATATTCAGAGAATACGAATCAACCGAGAAACGACGACGTACAAAAATAGCTTCTCATGAGCAGAAGCATACTGCCATCCCCTTATATTTTCTTCTTGTAAAAAGGGATTCAAAAGTATATATTAATAATATATATTAACATGGAGGTGAACCATGAGGACTGCAAAGCTATTCCGTAATGGTCAAAGTCAAGCTGTGCGACTGCCTAAGGAATTCAGGTTTAAGGAAGATCATGTGTTTATCAAGAAGGCGGGGAATGTTGTACTGCTCATACCTGCAAATAAGTCCTGGGAATCTCTTTTCAACAGCCTTGATAAATTCTCCGATGACTTCATGAGTGATCGGAAACAGCTCAGGAATCAGAAAAGAGAGGCCCTCTAATGATGTTCATGCTTGATACCAATGCCTGCATTTATCTTATTAAACAGAAATCACGGAACCTGCTTAAGCGGTTTAACAATCATTCGGTTGGAGATATTGGAATATCATCTATAACGCTCGCAGAACTACAGTACGGCGTAGCAAAAAGTCTCTATGTTAATAAGAATAAGGAGGCGCTTGCTGAATTCATTCTCCCTCTTGAAATAGCTGACTTCGATGAAAAAGCAGCTGAAAGTTATGGAACAGTACGCACCGGTCTTGAAAAATCAGGAAAGACAGTCGGTTCAATGGATATGCTAATAGGCGCCCATGCCCTTAGCCTCGATGTTACAGTCATAACAAACAATATAAAAGAATTCAGAAAGATAAAGAACCTGAAAGTTGAAGACTGGACCGCCTAAATTTTTTGTATGTGGCTTAAAATGACCCAGTATAATATATCATGTTAAACTTAATGATTAACAATATAACATATTGAATATTTTAATTAATATTTAATCACTCTCGAAAAACGACCTTCTCCGTTTTGTGCAGGAACAGGCGCTTCCCCGATACAGGGCTCAGCAGTTGATTCACTGGATATATCAGAGATATGTGACGTCAATAGATGATATCACCGAGTTTTCGAAGGACCTGCGAAAAAAACTCTCTGAAAAAGCGTATATCAGCAATCTGGGTCTCGTCAGGCATCTCCATTCTTCGGATGGTTCAGCAAAATTTCTGTTTTCTCTCGAAGACAGCCGGACAATTGAGAGTGTTCTCATCCCGGACGAGAACCGCCTTACGCTCTGCATTTCTTCCCAGGTTGGATGTGCGATGGGATGCAGGTTCTGTATGACAGGAGCTGGTGGTTTCATCAGGAACTTGAAGGCGTATGAGATAGTGGACCAGATTATCGCGGTCAACAGGATTCTTCAGCCGCGGAAAGTAACGAACCTTGTCCTCATGGGAATGGGAGAGCCTTTTACGAATTTCGATGAAGTCGTTGAAGCGCTCTGGCGCATTGTTCTTTTTATCGGCATATCAAAACGGAAAATTACCGTCTCTACCGCGGGAGTGGTTCCGAAAATCAGCCTTTTTTCGCAGAAAGCTCCGGAGGTAAACCTCGCAGTCTCGTTAAACGCTGCGACAGATGAGGCGAGAAGTGATCTCATGCCTGTAAACAAAAGGTATCCTCTCGCGTCATTGATTGCGTCATGTAAAAAGTTCCCTCTTCAGCCAACAAGAAAGATCACTTTTGAATATGTCATGATCAGGGACAAAAACGATTCGCAGGAAGACGCAAGAAAGCTGGTAAAACTTTTGAAAGGGTTGCGCTGCAAGGTGAACCTCATTCCTTTCAATCCCTTTCACGGGACTGAGCTGAAAAGACCTTCTGACCAACGGATACTCTCATTCCAGAAGATTCTGCTCGAAGGCCATGTGCGGGCGTTGGTACGGGAGAGCAAGGGCCTGGACATACAGGCTGCCTGCGGTCAGCTCAGGGCATCGTCAGATCCCCTAAGATGACCTGGAATCACTCAGTCACGCGATCAAGAATCCTCCCCTTTCCAAGGGGAGGTGGGTGGGGTTTTTTAGAATAATTTTCAAACCTCCCCAGCCCCTCCTTATAAAGGAGGGGATTGTACTACTTTTCACCGCATGGGTTACCAGAACCTTAATTCTTTATTCTTGACTATGACTGCATATTGGCATATCATTGAAAATATTCCGTCTCACATTTTTCTGAAAGGAGTTTCTTATGAAAAAAACTCAGTTGATTGCCCTTTTAAACAGGGATATGACCGATGAACATGCAGCCATAATACGGTATCTTGTCCACGCATGGATGGAAGGTGAAGACACTCCGATAGGGGCCAGTCTCCTGTCCAGGTCGCGCGAGGAAATGTGGCATATGCACTGGCTCGGTATGAGTATCGGGCAACTGGGAGGTGAACCGAATTTCACCCCGGCCCCGTATCCCTATGATCCGACAAACAGGGCAACGATATTCAAGTCTTATGTAGAGTACGAAGAAAAGCTTGTCCCCCATTATAATGGTGAAGCCGATATGGTTGACGACCCCCACATAAAGAGGGTGTTGCAGCGCGAGGCGTGGGAGTCGGCAATCCATGCACGGAAATTTCAGCGAATCCTGAAAAAGCTGACCCCTGAACAGGCACGCACAGCCCCGGGAGGGGAAATGGAAATCCCGGTGGAATTCATCAATCTTCTGCAAAGAGAAGTGACGAGCAAGTACAATGAGATGCTCCAGCATGTGCGCTATTCATGGGTTTTCCAGAAGAACGGACTTAGGTCATGGCAGCTTATGGATCAGGCCATGGAAAAGATGAAACAGCTTGCGCATTTTGCCGAGGACATCGGCGGAAACGGGATGCCTCCACAGTTTAAACCCGGGAAGATCGATTTGAGCAGGGTGATGGCAAAGGCTATTTTCAAGTCGGCGGATGATGCCCTGAAGTCTCACAGGCGGCATCTTAAACTGAAAAAAGACCCCGAAGTCAACAAACATGGCGGGCTGGTGATCAACCTTGACCTCACAATACAGCAGGAACAGTATCAGGCAGAAGAACTGAAAGATATGGAAAAGAAATAAACGAGAGTGCAGACAGTATTAATCCGCTGCAGTTTTTTATAATCAGTGCATGAATAACCCTGGCTAAGGAATACAGCTCGATTTCCAAATAGAAATCACGGGTAACTTCGATGAGACCGGAGACGAAGCGGAGGTCTCAGTTTTCAATAGCCCAAGAACACTGAAGTCAGAAAAAGATTTACACAGAAACAGAGGGAGTTTATTTCTATTTGGAAATCGAGCTTTATTCCTACGTCTGAAACTTTTGAACGTTGATCATATCAAGCAATTCGTAGACCTGGATTTCCTCAGTCTTTCCCTTGACACTGATGCTGCCAAGCGGCATTACTCTGACTGACGCAGCAACTTTTTCATAGACGGCTTTACTGATGAGAATAGAAGTTTCTGTATCCTTATTCGCTGATTCAAGACGTGAAGCAAGGTTTACCGAATCACCGATGAGGGTGTAGTTGAAAAGTTCTGAAGAACCCATATTGCCTGCGATTACCGTGCCGGTATTTATGCCAATCCTAATGGAGATTTCAGGCATGTACTCTGTTTTCATTTCCTGTCTGAGGGAAACAAGCCGTTCCTGCATTTTTACCGCGGCACGGCATGCATTCAGGGCGTGTTCAGGGTCAGGCACAGGCGCTCCCCAGAAGGCCATAAGACCGTCTCCGATAAACTTGTCAACCGTCCCTTTATACTGAAAAACGATCTTTGTCATCTCATCGAAATACCGGTTCAGGAAATGGGCAATATCATCAGGGGGAAGCTTCTCTGACATTGCAGTAAAGCCTGAGATATCAGAGAAGAGGATTGTGGCTTCTACCTTTTCACCCCCGAGTTTCAATTCATGAGGGTTGCTCAATATTGATTCCAGTATAGCGGGAGAGAGATAATGGGAGAATGCTTTTTTGATCTCTCTCCGTTTTTTTTCAGTCTCTATATATGCGGAGGCTCCGTGGACTATATAGGAAAAGCTGAAAGGCAATACGACTATGAGGGTAGGTATCCATATCCTGGAATACCGGAACAGGGAATAAGAGGCTGTGAGATAGAGCACTACACAAAGAATCGATAAAAAGCCATGTAAAACCGGCCTCCAGCGTATCTGCAAAAGGCTTGATATGACGCCAAGAAGCAGGAAAAGCACAAGACTAAACACGCTATTCAGCCTGGTGATGAATTCACCCTTGAGAAAGTTAGCAGCCATATTTGCCTGAATTTCCACTCCACTCATCAGGCTGTTGCCGGTAAAAAGGAAGGGCGTATTGAAAATATCCGCCTGTGATGCTTTGGCTTCGGGTGAGGTTTTCAACTGAAGACCGACGATGACAATCTTTCCCTTGAAGAAATCCTTTGGAAGATACACTGAAGGCTCCAATGCCTGATAGTACGAAACTGTTGAAAAACTTCCAGGCGGTCCGGCATATGCAATGTAGGTATTTTTATGAATATCGAACTCTTTTTTTATATGAAGTCGTGCAATCTGTTTTGCAAATAATATCTCATGTTCCTCTGTTGAATAGAACTTCCTTACCACAGTATCACTGTCTTTCAGGACATTGACGACACCGGTAAAGCTGTTCTCTTTGAATAGAGGAACGGGCTCAACCAGAATCCTCTGGAGGTACCGTTTCCTCTCTATTATTTCAATTTCCGACGCGAGACAGACATTGCCTGCCTGCCGTAAAGAATCTGCGAACGCGGTATCTTCTGCAATGCCGGAAGGTTCTGCGAACACGATGTCGAAACCGATGACCGATGCGCCTTCACGTTTCAGCACATCTGTCAATTGCGCATGGATGCTCCTCGGCCAGGGCCATTGCCTGCCGGTCTCTGCAAATGAAGGTTCATCAATGGCAACAATGACAATATCGGTAGGTGGCTTCTGCGAAGGTTTGAATAAATGGAAGAGGTCATACCCTTTGAGTTCTATTAACTCGCCAATGGGCAGGAGACTGAAAACAATGGTTATGCATCCAATGATCAGTCCGATGAAAAAGTTTTTCTTAAACACTAAAATCTGTATTCCGCTGTCACATACACAGACCTGCCTGCTGCGGGATATCCCCGGTATGTTTCGAAGTGTGTATCAAAGAGATTTTTTGCCGTAAAGCTAAATAAAGTATGCTTGTGGAAGGGTTCCCACATGAGCGAGAAGTCTGTAGTGATATAGTCTGACAGAAGATAGCGATTTTCCGCATCGCTGTATCGTCTCCCTGTATAAGAGGTAATCAGGCTGGATTTGATGTTGAGTGGAGAAACCCAGACAATTCCTCCGTTTATTGAATGCTGTGGTATCAAAGGAATGTCATTTCCCTGATAAGCGCTGTCTTCATTTCTGCTGTCAGTATACGTATATCTAAGGAAAAGTCCTGTGCTTTTCGCCAGGATTGAATTGACGGCGAAAGAGAAACTACTCGTTCTGCCTTGTGATACGGTAGCCAGCGGATCAATTGAGTCTCTCAACTCCACCCTCTCTGCCCGGACAGTGGTAAAGAATCTATCTGACCAACGCGATTCGAGCCGTGCCTGGTAGTCATTCAGTCTCGATCCGGTAAGGGCAAGACTGTTATCTACGACAAGCCCTGCAGCCGAGACAGGAGAGAGTGTACCCACGGAAGGAAGGTCGAGCCATTTTTGATATCCGAGCCTTATGATATGTTTCCCGAATATTGCGGAAAGACCTATCCGGGGATGAATGCCTGTATAATCTTCCCGATCTCTCATGGATTCGTAGAACAAGCCTCCTTCAAAGAGGATATTTTTTGAGAGCTGCCACCGGTCATGGACATAGGCCGTAAGGAATTTCATCGTATGATGCGGGGACACGGAACGTTCGGAAGAGGCATAGTGAGGGAATGTGGAACATTCAGGTGTTTCTGATGCAATCTCATCGCAGAAATCGATATCCCCTAAGGTATTTAAATCATTATAAACAAGAGATGTGGACACTCTGTCCGGAATATATTCGAACCCATAGGATATCTGATGGGTGCTTCCGATCTCGACAAGATGCCTTGTCTGGAAGGCGAGCACTTCCTCCCCGGGATTATAGCGGTAAATAGGATTATAGTCTATATATCCCGGTACCGTATCAGTGAGGGGGGAAAAACCGGCGTCTGCAGTAGCACCGGAGGAGTCGGTGATAAAAGTAAGATTCGGTCCCCCTATAATTTCTGTAATATCATACACACCCCTGCGGAAAAACCCCCGTGTTGCATCAATACCAAAGGCTTGAAGAAAGGAGAGCATTATATCGGTGAGGCCCGTGCCGAAGGGGTCCGGATTCAGGAATTCGGAGTCCGACTTCTGATAGGCAAACCGTGCCAGCAAATCGTTCCTGTACCCGAACCTGTGGTAGTATCCAAATGACAGATGTGAACTTCTCTCTTCGTTTCTGTCGTCCGGATCGGGGTTTGTTCTATATCCGGGTTCTCCTGCTTTGCTTTCCGCAGTCCAGCCGTAGGTAAAAAAACCGTTTTTATAGTCGGGTTTTATCCCAATGCCGAAGAAGAGAGAATTCCCCTTAGAATACCCGTTTTCCCTGAAACCGTCTTTATCGAACTTTGACAATGAGAGATAGTATGAAGTCTCCAATGGTTTCCTGAAATATCCCTGGAAGATCGCATTGTATGATTGTGTAAAGCCACCGTCTTCACTGCCGAACTGTATACCGAATGTAGCGTCTTGTCTTGGCTTTCTGATGATATCCTGATATCTGCTTGGAGAAGATATCGAAAGGGGGTCAAGGGTTAATCCTGTAATGAGTTCACTGATCGAGACGAATGTATTGCCTGCGTACTGCAGCGAGGCGAAAAAATGGCTGTTCGCATTATGAGGATCGTACGATTCCTGTGAATAACTCCCCGCCCATTCTTTAAGATCGAAGTAGAGGAGCGCCGAGCCAAGGTCTG
>JAKLQR010000284.1 GCA_022013235.1 Thermodesulfovibrionales bacterium
GCCAAATACTGCATCAGCATGCGCTGAATTCAACCAGCGAATAATGACAACCATATTTAATTCAGGCTCAATCCAAGTAAATGGGCGATTTCCTTGTTGCTCCTGTCTTTCAGTATGATACGCACCATGTCCTGCTCCCTTTTGTTTAATTGCCAGTTCCGGAAAATCATGGGGTAATTTATGCTGTCCGGATGTACCCTTTCAATGATATACATGAAATGTTTTTCCCGTTGCTGTCTGTCTGTCTGTTTAGATGAGAGAAGCAACCCCCTAACCCTGTATAGCCTCCTCCCACTTTTGAACAGGTCAAAATAATGAGACTCGGATTCATCATTTCCATCTTGTTTAGCCTCATCAATGCTTTTTTCGAGCAGAACTCTCCACCGTGAGCAGAGAGAGGAAAGGTCAGGCGCATGATACTGATTTTTTTTCGAATGGGAGTCGGCATAAAAAATGATTTTCCACGCTTCATCGTTGTATGAAATAATCTCCTTTGTCTTTCTACCGGAAGCTCTGTCTATTCTGTCTATAATGAAAGCACCCGGGGAGAAACCCCTTGACCGCGACTGTTCGGCGATTATATCCATTGTCTATCTTTACCGAATATAGATTGAAAAATCAAGAAGGGTCCTGCATATTGGGCTATCTAGGTATACACTCTTTTGGGTGTGTTCATTTGAGTACTCTCGTTAAAATATATACTTTTTAGCATATTGCATATGGCCTTTCAATTCAATAAGATTAAAAATAATAAAATAAAATTCATTTTTTCACTATGCATTCGCAGAAAAAAGTGCCATTGAAAACAAACAGATCACAAGTTCCTGACGTAACAGGCTGAATCAATCTGCAACCACCTGCACAGGGAGGCGGGTTACTTTATATATTTCAGGGGGTCAGGGGGAAGAATACTGAATAACTATCGTTTCATCAAAATAGATAAGGGGAGATGAAAAAATGAAAAGGCTTGCAATTATTTTGACAATCAATCTGTTTCTTTTGTCCGGATCAGTATCAGCTCAGGACAGCATCAATTTTGAAACGTTACCTGCAGGGAGTACCATTGAGGGACCCGGTACTATTCATCCGGACATTGACATCGATGCCCTGAATGGCACAGCAACCGTTATAGAGACCGGCGGCACAGCAGTGTATAGTGCGAAAAATTGCGGGGTTGGCATCCTTCGTCAAAGATTATGCCCGCAAACACCAGAAGGATATTACCATACGAATAATTGCCTTGAAGACGCCGATGGCAACAGATCGGATAATTCGCCATATACGGGGGATTCGTCAAAGACTGCGAAAGGGTTTGCTGCTATGGATGCAACTTCTCCATTGTTGCAACAGGATTTTGATTTCACCTTTGGCAACGAGGTATCTGTCTGTGAATTTTCTGTGAGGATGTTCGATTTCGGCGACTATAACCCCGAAAGGGCAACAACACACTCCGTAACAGTGAGCGGCTATGACAGCGGCGGCGGATTGATTGACACTGATGTACTGTCCTATCAAACATCTGACGTCGTGCTCCCTTTGAGGTCATTTAATCCCAATTATGGAATCCTCTGGTTCACTGGAGATGCCTGTACTGCAGTGTTCGGACAGCCTGGTTACAGGGAATTCAAGATTGAAGGTTCTGGCATTGCAAAAGTCGAACTCAGGGTAACCGGCGGAGACCCTAAATCAGCCATGGACAGCATCCATTTTTGCAGGGACAATGACAGAATCACATATACATGGCAAATAGACAAGTCATCGGATTCCAGTGAAATAACACTCGCGCCCGGCCAAACATATGAAATGCCATATACTGTGACAGTGTTGCATGCGGTTACAGGAGACTGCTGTGAAGCAAGTCCTCTCGATGAATGTATCGATGTAAGCGATACCCATGCCGGAATACTCGGACAGACCTGTACAAGCGGTGTCTCCTTCACCTATACAATGATAATAGGTCCATATGAATCATGCGGTACATACATAGTCGATAACACTGCATCATTCGTCGCCTCAGACACTCAAACACAGGGAAGCGCCAGCAAAACGGTAACGGTTATCGTTCCCTGCGGTCCGGGATGCACTCTCACACAGGGATATTGGAAGACCCATTCACAATACGGTCCCGCACCATATGACAGCACCTGGGCACTAGTCGGAGAAGATACGCCATTCTTCCTGAGCGGGCAGACCTGGATTCAGGTGCTCTGTACTGCACCGAGTGGCGGCAACGCCTACTATATCCTTGCTCATCAGTATATTGCCGCGAGCCTCAATATCATGAACAGTGCTTCAACAACTCCTGAAGTAGATACCGCACTGTCATGGGCAGAGACTTTCTTTGCTACATATATTCCGTCCTCATCACTGAGCGAGGAGACCAGGGGAACGGCCATCTCATATGCCGGCATCCTTGATCAATATAACAACGGTTCCATAGGCCCGGGGCACTGCTCGGAATAATTACCTTTGAGCCCGATAAAAAGGGTCTACAGGGAATTCGCTGCCGCCTCTTTTTACTTGATCGGACCGTTTACTTTCAGGTAACTACGGTCTGTTTCCGATTCACGCATCCAGGAATTGAGCTGCGCGGATAGACAAGTGGGGAAAGAGAATATTCTGAATTCTCAGGGCATACCCCGTCCTCATGCTTCGTGGCAAAGGGGAACCACTTCCCAAGGGGGACTGAATTTAGTAAGACCCAAATCCAGTGATAAGCTATTATAGCTGAGGAATCAGGACGAAAAACAGAGAAATTATGTGGGGGGAGAACAGAATATAATGGAGAACGAAACAAGAGGTTCTGAGCGGTTAGGCTACGCCTGTCAGGTGAGTTTTGTGACTCTAGGCATCCCGGGTTCCTCACGGCGTGCCTGCACAGTTAGGGGCAAGACTGTAAATATAAGTAATGAAGGAATGTGCCTCAGGGTGAAGAAAGGATTTATAAAAGTGGGGTCTATCATCCAGGTGAGGATGCCGGTTCGTACCCTGAAGGTAACGGTTCCCATTTTATCGGAAATCAGATGGGTGAAAGAGGAAAAGTCCATGGATTATACAATCGGCATCAGGTTCATATCCTGAGAGACTGTTTTAACACAAACATTTTTTTAATGCTTTTATTGAAATAATCTCCAGCGCACAGACCACGCCTGTGGAATCTATGAACCAGTTAACACATCGCCGGTCCTCCCTGAAATAACGGGTCTGGAGAAGTTTGTCGAGCGCTGCACAGGACACCGCGATGACGCCTGCTGCAATCACCGTGACTCCAGTCTCCTGCTCCCCTTTGGAAAACACGGAAGATGAGAAAGGCAAGGATTGCGTAATCAAAAAAGTGTAATTTATATTATTTTGACATGCATCAGGCTTATGGTTTCGGAACTTGCTGAAGGAAAAAACCATATGAAGACCGGTACAATGAAGCGAGATGTATGCTCGGCAGTCCAAATAAACTTTTTAGTGGCCGTGCTGATGATTTTCTCGTTAAAGAGGTAACCTCACCGGTCGTATTATCCGATGAAGTTAAAGCACTTTTACAGCGCCAAATAGAGGATTCTCAAGCCTGAAGTATACGTTCATTTCTCCTAATGATCCTTAACCATAAAACTCCTTGAAAGTTAAAGATAAGTAAGTCATCGACAATTTGCGCTCTTCAGATTCAACCGAGGTACCAGCGTAGCAAAAGATTGAAACAAACTCTATCTATGGATTTGTGCCTTCTTCCATTTATTCCCGGAAGAAACAAATGCCGGTCTTCAAGGGACAACTATTTATTTCGATTTGTAAGCCTCTCTATACACAAATTCCGGCGTATTTATTCCCGGATATACTCTTCAACGATTTTGATTTTTGCTCGGTGTTGGGTAGCAGGTGAAGTCATTTTCTGACAACGTGATTTATGAAGTGCATTATGCTATCTTGAGTGTGGAGGCCGCTGTGCGGACTTCTGTAAGTATGCGAAAAACAGATTTTTGCAGTTTCGAATAGCATTTCTTAATTATTGCTTGTATTATTATATTTGATAAGTTATTATAATCAATAATGTGGCACATAAAAGAACATCGTGATATAGCCAAACAGTGTCTTAAATTGCCGCTGACTATAGTAAAAAAATATGAACTTTGGAAAAACATTGTTTTTCGGCATGGCCCGGAAAAGTTAAAAGAATTTCCCGGATTTCATGATGAAAAATTAAAGGGAGAGCGCAAGGGGCAACGCTCATCACGTTTGAGCGACCAATATAGGGTTATATATAAGGTGGAGAGAGATGTCGTTACAGTTTTAGTTATGGAAATAACGTCACGTAAATATTAGGAGGATCAAATGAAATCTCAGCTAAGCGCATACAGTGCAGCAAAGTCTCATGCTGTTTTAACAACAGGTGAGACTATTCGAATGCTCCGCGAACTGAAAGGTTGGACCCAGGCTGAACTTGCACGCCGGTCTGGTATAAGTGTACCCAATATAAGCCTTTTGGAAAATGAGAAAATAGAAATTGGCAAAAAGCGTGCTGAACAACTTGCAAAGTCATTTGACATTCATCCGGCAATAATTATGTTCCCGGAATATGAAGCAAAAGAAATTGAAAAGGCAGCATAACATTTTACTACACAGGATGCGGCATAACGACCGCAGCCGTACCATGAAGACGATGCAGGGGTTTTGTGATACAATTGTTGAGCGTACATTTTGGGGTCAGACTTGTTTATTGCAGTTCAACGTTTGCACAAAATATTTGGAAGAGATGCAAAGCCTGAGGGGATGTTGGTTCTCGGAGTGCTTTCGCGCAATGGAACACCTTCGATACATAGTTTCAACCGGAACTCCTCATTTCTGAGATGATCGTCCAAGGGCACCTTTGCAGGTGTTAGAAAGATCTCTCTCCTCCTCAGTCACCTCAAAAAAAGAAAATGAAGAACAAGGGGCGGCTTTCCTCTAAAATGAATAATAGGGACAGCGCCGAATGGCGCTAGTTTAAGCGCTTATTCCAAGCCAGTCATAACCAAAGCACTTATGTTTGTCATTCCACTGCTTGACCGGGGAATCCAGTCTTGAGGCCCGTGGATGCCCCGATCAAGTCGGAGCATGACGGTTGATTGTCGAATCATTAGTCAATATTTTCAAATGCTTTCTCTCGTAAATAGCCTTAAACTAGCGCCATTCGGATGTGTCCCTATTTTCAAGAGAATTATAGATAGCTGAAACAGAGGAGTAAGATAAAAAGAGTGCGATAACCCCCAAAGTTCACTATAATGAAATCGATGTCTGATTTTGGACTTTTTCTACAGACTCGTTGGGTGGCTCTAACCAAGTCATAGGCATAATAATCTTGTTAAAGAATGATCTTTTTTCTCAATGGTCATCTTGAGGAGGTCTGCTATGCTTCAAACAATATCTCGGGTTCTCAAGTTGGTGTTAGCCTTCTGTATTGGTGCAACACTGATTGGTTGCACTTCCGCAACTATATCGCAGCCTACTCCCACACAAAAGTCAGCAGGACAGATTGCGAATCCTGCCTCAGAAAACTGTGTCAAACAGGGCGGCATGCTAGTGTAGTGTCTCACAAACGACTGGTGTTATTCTTTCTATTCTTACGAGAACGTGGTAACGTACAGCCCGGTTGAATCTTCTCCAAAGTTTGTTTGCAGC
>JAKLQR010000285.1 GCA_022013235.1 Thermodesulfovibrionales bacterium
AAGCACGCCCTCAAATTTATATTGAAAAAGGCAAGCAGTCCGCCCCTCGGCTTATTGACTATTGCAGCGATACTTCCTGACGCATGGGAGAAAAAACTGGTCGACATGAATGTGGAAACTCTGCATGACGACCACCTCAGATGGGCTGATATCGTCTTTCTCAGTGCAATGTCTGTGCAGAAAGAATCGCTGAAAGAAGTTATCACACGATGCAAGTCAGCCAGCGTCAGGATTGTCGCCGGCGGTCCTCTTTTTACGACCGAATATGAACTATTTCCGGAGGTTGACCATCTGGTGCTGAATGAGGCTGAAATTACTCTGCCGTATTTTCTGGAAGATTTCGAAAAAGGCCGTGTCGGCCATATTTATACCACTGATCGATGGGCAGACATACGGACGACGCCCATACCGCTCTGGAGGCTCATCAACATAAAACGCTATGCTACCATAAATATCCAGTATTCACGAGGGTGTCCCTATAACTGTGAGTTCTGTGACATAACCCTGCTCTGCGGAAGGGCGCCGCGCACAAAGGACAAGGACCAGGTGATCAGGGAACTCGAAAGTATTTATACGCATGGGTTCAGGGGAGGGGTGTTCTTTGTTGACGACAATTTTATCGGAAACAAGAAAAAGCTTAAAGAAGAGGTCCTCCCCGCCATCGCTGAATGGATGGAGAGAAAAAAACACCCTTTCTCCTTCGAAACCCAGGCATCCATCGACCTGTCCGATCATGAAGACCTGATGCAGCTTATGGTGAGGGCGGGATTCGATATTGTCTTCGTTGGCATCGAAACCCCGAATGAGCAGAGCCTTGCAGAATGCAGCAAGTTCCAGAACAGGAACCGCGACCTTCTCGGCAGCGTAAGGAAAATCCAGAAGGCCGGTCTTGAAGTGCAGGGGGGATTCATCGTCGGCTTTGACAACGACCCTGTCACGATTTTCGATACCCAGATCAGGTTCATCCAGAAGAGCGGGGTTGTGACGGCAATGGTTGGCCTCCTCAATGCGCTCCCGAGGACGCAGCTCTATAACAGGCTTGAAAAAGAACGGCGGCTGGTAAAAGAAGCGTCCGGGGACAATACTGATTTCTCGATCAATTTTATCCCAAAGATGAACTATGACATATTGATCGACGGCTACAAAAAGATACTCAACACCCTGTATTCACCCAGGCACTACTATGCAAGGGTCAGGACATTCCTGAGGGAATACATTCCCCCGCAGAAAAAAATGTTTCATTTCCGTTTCAACCACCTGGCCGCATTCTTCAGGTCGGTGGTCGTTCTTGGGATCATTGGGAAAGAACGGTTCCATTACTGGAGACTTCTCTTCTGGACCGTATTCAAACGTCCGCGCCTCTTCCCGCAGGCTGTCACCCTTGCGATCTATGGATTTCATTTTAGGAGGATTTTTGAGAAACACCTGCACGGCACCGCTCGTTAAGAGAATGTGTTCAATCTCTTTTTCACTTCGGAGGTGGTTATCGAGAGATTATCATACGCTGAACCCCGGTTTTTTGCCGCCTTTCAATTTATGCAGCAATACCATCCCGTCATTTGACTTCTTATGTGCGGGATCGAGTTGCAGTGCTTTCCTGTAATAGCTTTCGGCTCTCTTGAGGAACCCGAGTCTGGAATATACATGCCCGAGTTCTGCAAGGATATCCGGATCGGAAGGCATTAATTCATAGGCAGTGTTGAGTGCTAAAGTGGCATCTTTCAGTTTTCCGATCATCGACAGTGCGGACCCATAGTAATAATGATATTGCCCTGCCGATCTGTCGAAGTAGAGTGCCGAAGCGAATAAATGCGCGGCATCTTCATAGTGGTGCTTCTTGAATTTTTCTTTCCCTTCGATAAATTTTGACCGTGCCAGTTCTGCATTCTGAACGGGACCCGGCTGGCCTGGATCCAGAGAAGTGTCGTATTCATCCCTCGCTGCGGGATCTCTCAAGGTCATATATACATTCGTAATATGCGTGAATATTTCGAGCAGCTTATTCTTCAGGTTCTTCGGGAGAAGAAAATGCACATCAGGATGAAATTCTTTTGCCGTCCTGTAATATGCCTGCTTAATTTCATCATAGAGCGCATTTCTGCTTACGCCCAACAGTTCATAGTGGTTTAATTTTTTATAGTTCTTATACATATGCTCAATGTTCTTTACGACTTCATCCGGCAGGTCCTGAATTGTCTCGAATATTTCGTCCATTGACATGCTGTGCGGAGATTCTCTCTCTTTTTTGATTTCCAGTATCCGTGTCTCAAGGAGGGCATAGAGAGTTCTAAGGGTTTCGGTCTCATCGACAGGTGAAATCTTCGTAATATCTCCGATCGTTGTCTTGCCGTCAACAAGCGCGATTATCGTTCTGTCTTTTTTATCAAGACTGATGTTCTGAAACAGGTGTAAAGGAGTCGATGAAAAGCCTATGATATTGTCGAGGAGATATTCTTCAAGCAGCCCGATGGCAGCAGTCTTTTTTACTTCCCGGAATACAATATCTGCGACAGGAAGCCTTAATGACACAATATGCCCGGTCAAATGCCCGCCTTCCCTGAACTCAAAAACAGCGTCTTTGAGAGGGAAGAGACTCTCGATGATCATTTTCGACTGAAGTTCCAGCGCCATTTTCAGATCTTCTGCCTTCAGAATACCGAGGTCTACCAGCAGCTTTGGATACGGTTTGTTAGTCTCTCTCTCATGCTCCGCTGCCTGATCGTACTGGTTCCTGTCTATTTTCCCGCAGCGAAGCAGGATATCTCCGAGCCTGTCTTCATCGAGGTTTGATGTTGCCGCGACCATATCTCCATTCCTGAAGCACACAGCCTTTTTGAGAGCGCCGCGCCTGATGGTAAGGCTTCCGTGCTTCAATGTCTTCTGGACCCCTATAAGGATGTCAGAAAGATGATAGTGCCTGAATGAGCCATGGAGAGTCCCCATCCTCAGGACGCCCACTCTCAGATAGGAATTCAGTTTCTTCGTCCATTGCACTTTTCCCTTTTGATGGATGTTTAACTGGTCTATGGACAAATCTATGATGTCGCCCGTCTGTAAAGGCACCGCCTCGTTCACAATGAAACTGAGTCCGCTGAAAGAGTAATTAATGACTTTTGCCTGAACGGATTGATTGTTGATATGCAGGAAAAAGAGACCTTCAGCAGGGTATCTTTTAAAATATCTTACGTCCAAATCTATGGCAGGTTTATGCCGGTTTTCCATTGTTCTCGTCTTCACTCGCTGAACGGAATAAGAAAAAAACAGCTCACACTTATTGTAAATGACTATGCGCCATAGCACAAGACCTGTTTCTGCATGAAGCGGCCTGCAGCGCCGGTTTTGAAGCTATCGCTTAAAAATAGCGATATATCCCCTGTTATTTTTTGCACAGTGCACCTGTTCGTTTTCAGTATATCACCACCGTCGGGAGGTACTCTCAATCCCCTACCTGGGTAGTATGGATAAGAGTTCGCTAAAAAATGCATAATAAGAGAAAACGAAAAGAATTATTGTATTTAATTGGGAGGGAGTAATGGATCAGGTCGCATCTTCAAACACCACTGCAAACCGGGGACGCATTCTTATTGTAGATAATGACCCGAATATTCTTGCACTCTTATGCGAATATCTTTTGTCGGAGGGCTATGAGGCATATGGATGCCCGTCAGGCAGAGAGGCGCTGGAAGTATTGCAGGGGACACGTTTTGACCTCATGCTGGTGGACCTTATAATGCCCGGAATGAACGGGGCCGAAGTTCTGAAGGCTTCTGCCGGGATAGACCCGTCACTTATCGGCATAATCATCACCGGCCACGGGACTATAAAAAGCGCGGTTGAGACTATGAAAATGGGGGCATTTGATTATATACTGAAACCTTTTAACTTTCCTGAACTGCTTTGTTCGATATCCCGCGCGCTGGAGATGCGACGCCTGCGTGAATCGGAAGCAAAATACCGTGTCATTACCAGACAACTGAAGGAACGGGTTGCAGAACTCGAGAAGTTCTGCGATAAGGCAGTGCATTGGGAATTCCAGAAGAAAGATATGAGAGAAGAGATAGAGAAACTTCGGGAAGAACTGAAGAACTTCAAGGCGCTGGAAATGCAATCGTTCTATCATGATCTTCAATAGAACGGCGACCCCCCGGTAATCTGACCCACATAATTCATAAATCATCTCGGATATTGACAGGATATAGTATTTGAGCGGATTTATTTTGCCGATACTCATACAGCTTATATTTGAATAAATTAAGAGGCAAAATACCTCGGAGGTCGGAGACCGAGAATGAGCGAAAATACTTTATCCTGTCATGGTAAACATAGTTCATGAGTGGTCAGGGCTAAAATATTCTGAAGAAGGGATATGGCCCAATTTCCGAAGCAAAATAAACTCCTGTTGTAAACGATCATGATTTTCTCTTCCTATAATGTTCTCATGAAATTCGGAACTGAAGCATCTGCCATATTTGTCCTTGTCAATCCGCGAATCCCAAAGCTATAATAGACGTCATGCGTGTTCCCTATGAATGGCTGAGAGAGGTTGTTGATATTGCTGCGCCGCCTGAAGAAGTAGCCGACAGGCTCACTATGATCGGGTTTGAAGTGGAAGGGACGGAGCAGGCAGAAGGCGATACTGTTTATGAAGTGAATGTCACTCCGAACAGGCCAGATTGTCTAAGTATCATCGGGCTTGCACGGGAATTGTCCGCGATATACCATGCTCCCCTGAGGGTGCCGGAACACGGAATATCCGGGGAACAACCGGCCTCCGATTTCACCGTCGAGATCGTGAATCCCGACCTCAGCAACCGGTATGCGGGACGGGTAATCACCGGGGTCACTATCGGGGAGTCGCCCGGATGGATACGGTCAAGGCTCGAAAAGTGCGGGATGCGCTCTATCAACAATGTGGTTGATATCACTAATTATGTGCTCATGGAATTCGGACATCCGCTCCATGCGTTTGATTCCGATACACTCAGGGGCAAAAAGATTGTTGTCGGCACCCCGGATACTGTGAAGGGAAGGGAAGCACAGGCAAAGATAAAAACCCTCGATGGCACGGACCGCGGGATACCGGGTGATTCGCTTCTCATCTGGGATGCTCATGATCCCATTGCAGTGGCAGGCGTTATGGGTGGCGCGGAGACGGAAGTAACAGAGAAGACGAAAAATATCTTCCTTGAAAGCGCATATTTCGATCCTCTGTCCATCAGGAAAACATCAAAGACATTGGGTCTCTCCAGTGAGTCCGCCTACCGTTTTGAGAGAGGGACAGACATAGAATTTCTCGAAAAAGCGCTCGACCGTGCGGCGCTTCTCATCAGCCGGACCGCAGGCGGCACAGTCCACGAGATTATCGATGTGTATCCTGTAAAATATATCGCCGAACCTTTTGAGGTGAGGTATGCGCGGATAAACAGGATTCTGGGCACTGATCTCTCTTATCCGGACATGCTTGCCATACTGAAGAACCTTCTTGTCCCCGCAGAAGACAGGGGCAAAACGTTTGTGGTTCATGCACCTCCGCACCGGCGTGACCTGAAGGGAGAGAACGATATCGCCGAAGAGGTCGCACGGATATACGGGTTCAACAATATCCTCACCACGGCGCCGGGAAGCCCCCTCTCTTCCGGGGGAGTGAACCGGAAAGCTGCGCATAGCCGGAATATCCGCGAAGCGATGAGAAAAGCAGGTTTTTCAGAAGTGGTCAATTACAGCTTCATGAATGCTGCAAGCCTCGATCTCCTCGCAATACCTGAAGCAGACCCGAGGCGGAGGGCGGTCAGCATCTGCAATCCGCTGAGTCAGGACCAGGGTTTTTTGAGAACTACCCTTGCTCCGTCGATGGTCAGTAACCTTGTCTATAACCTCGACAGAGGCCTGGGGGATATCAGGATATTCGAAACAGCAAGGGTTTTTTTGTCTTCCGGTGAAACACTTCCGAAGGAGGAGTTGCATCTGGGAGGAATTTTCTACCGGGACAAATCACCTGCGCTCTGGAGCGAGCAGGCACACCCGTTCTATATTGTGAAAGGCTCGCTGGAGGCTCTGTTCCAGGAATTCAAGATAAGGAATATCAGATTTCTTCCGACCGGGGAGCCTTTTCTTCACAGAGGGCAGTCGTCAGATATCCATATCGATGGTACACGGCTGGGATATCTCGGTGTGCTTGCCCCGGAGGTTGTGGAAACCCTCGATCTTAAAAAACAGAAACCTGAAATCGTCCTCTTCGAGCTGGACCTTGACGGACTCCTCCCCGCAATTCCTGAAACGACCCTGTATCGTGCAGTCCCCAAATATCCCTCTATTGAGCGCGACATCGCGCTGGTAGTGGATGAAACCCTTCAATCGGGGTCTATCGAGGAGATCATAAGGTCTTTCTCCACGGACCTTATCGAAGACATTGCCGTATTCGATTTTTACAAGGGGAAGCACATTGCAGAAGGAAAGAAAAGCCTTGCCTTCAATATCATCTACCGCTCCGGCGAACGGACCCTCACGGTCGAAGAAGTGGAGCAGCTCCATGCATCCCTCGTCGAATATCTGGTCGGAAAGACCGGCGGGGAACTGAGAAAGTAAAGAGAGCACCACAACCTGTCTCGCGGCTGACACCGCTTGCATCATTCATAGCGAACTTTGTTCCAATGGTTGTCATTATCCGGCTTGACCGGATAATCCAGAACAGCTTTATCCCTTATCGGGATACCTCATCACCTTTCCCCCTTGTCTTGACATTCCGCGCGGGATATGTATTAATAGAAATGGTTTCTATTTATATTTGGGGGATTCCATGCTTCGCGACTTTCAATCGGTTCTGAAAAAATTACATCTCAAAGTTACCCCGAAACGGCTTGCCATACTTGAGGTCCTCAAGAACGAGTCAGTCTACCTGAGCCCGGAGGAAGTATGGAGGAAGCTCAGGAAGCAGTTCTCGCAGGTGGGCCTTCCGACAGTCTATCGCAATCTGGAGGAGCTTGCTCAGGGCAATGTCATCTCGAAGGTTACCCACCCGAACCGTCAGTTGTATTATTACTTCTGCCTGAATCCTTCCCATCATCACCATTTTATCTGCCTCTCCTGCAGGACTGTTGAGGATATAGATTTCTGCATGTTTCGTGAACTGGAGAAGAGGGTCAAACAGGAGCTGAAGGGCAGGGTTGTCTCCCATATCCTTCAGGTGAACGGGTTATGTAAAAAATGTCTGAAAAAAGACGGGGGAAGTCATGCATAAGGCTGCGCAGGCGCTCATTCTCTTCATCTGCATCGCTCTTGCTTGCACGGTAATTTCATGCAGGCAGAAAAGTACGGGGGGCAGCGCAGAAAAGAAACTTATTGTGGTAGCAAGCCTGTTCCCTCTCTATGATTTTGCAAGGAATATCGGGAAGGAGAAAGCCGAGGTTGTTCTCCTGCTCCCTCCCGGAGTCGAACCGCACAGCTACGAACCCAGCACGGGAGATATCCTGAAGATGCACGAAGCAGATATCTTCCTCTTCACCGGAGAGGCAATGGAACCGTGGATCGGGGATATCCGGAAGGAGATACGCGGGGAGAAACCCCTGATCGTTGATACGGGAAGGGGAATCAGAATGACCGGTGGTCATGCAGACAGCGAGGGAGACGACCATGACCACGGAAGACAGGACCCCCATATCTGGCTCGATTTTTCGAATGCAGAGAAGATGGTCGATACAATTCTTGACGGTTTTGTACGGGCTGATCCTTCAAACAAAGAATCCTATATGCAGAATGCCGAAGCGTATACGCAGCGATTACAAGAGCTGGATAAACAATATTCCGGTTCCCTGGCTTCATGTAAAAAACGCATTCTTATTCACGGAGGGCACTTCGCCTTCGGCTATCTCGCGAGAAGATATAATCTTCAGTACCTCTCTGCGTATCAGGGCTTTGCGCCCAATGCCGAGCCGACCCCGAGGAATCTGATTGAACTCGTAAAAAAACTCAGGGAAAGTAAGCTTCAGTACCTGTTCTATGAAGAACTCATCGTACCACGGGTGGCGGAGACTATAGCGCAGGAAACCGGTGCAGGCCTTCTCAAGCTGAATGGCGCCCATAATGTAACAAAAGAAGAACTCGCACAGGGCGTTACGTTCATTTCCCTCATGGAACAGAACCTCGAAAACCTCAGAAAGGGGCTCGAATGCCAGGGAAGATAATCACGGTCGAACACCTAAACTGCAGATACAACTCTGTGGAAGTGTTAAGCGATATCTCTTTCGCAGTAGAGGCCGGAGACTACGTCGGATTTGTGGGTCCCAACGGGTCAGGGAAAACAACCCTTGTCAAGGCAATCCTCAGGCTGATCAGGCAGGAGAGCGGAACAGTGTCGCTCTTCGGAAAAAATCCGGGAGAATTCAGCGAATGGTTCAGGATCGGTTACCTGCCCCAGAAACTCAGTTTCCTGAACCCGAATTTTCCGGCAACGGTGAAAGAAGTCGTCTCTCTTGGACTATTTGCGAAGAAGAGGTTTCCGAAGCGCCTTGAAAAATCGGACCGGATATTGATTGACGAAGCCATGAGACTTATGGATATAACCGATATCAGAGACGCCCTGATCGGTGAACTTTCAGGCGGCCAGCGGCAACGGGTGCTCGTTGCGAGGGCAATAGTGAACGGGCCGGAACTCCTGATCCTCGATGAACCGACAACCGCTTTTGATCCCGAGGCGCGTGAACAGTTCTATCATACCCTTCAGGATTTGAACAGGAACAGACAGGTCACGATTATCCTCGTTACCCACGACAGTGCGACGATAGGGAAATATGCCTCCAAACTCCTCTATCTTGATAAGAAAGTCATCTTCTTCGGCAGCTTCGACGCCTTCTGCGCCTCCGAACACATGACGTCCTATTTCGGTGAATTTGCGCAACACCTTATTTGCCACAGGCATGATTGATATGGATATACTCAGCGCGCTTCAGTATGCATTCATCCGGAGGGCAATCATCGCGGGATCGTTTATCGCGCTGGTCTG
>JAKLQR010000286.1 GCA_022013235.1 Thermodesulfovibrionales bacterium
AAGGAAGATTTCTTTTTGTGGAGTTCGAGCATCCGGTCAACGAGGGAGGCGAGGTTGTCATGAAGGGATTTTTCAAAAGGGTAGGTGAAGTCGATGGTGCGGATGGGAAGTTCTCGTATATATTGACGCTTCCATCTATAAAAGCCACCTCGAATTTCAGAGCTGATTTTTGAAAAGGCAAAAGTCATTAAAGCAGAGTTCAGAATGCCTAAAAGATATTTAGAATCAATAGGAATTATATAAGATGTTGTGTCACTATAAAAACTGGTTGTGTCTATTATAAATTGACCTCTTGTGGCTATTTCGGCATATATGATTTTAGGCTTTTCAAACTCTTCATAATAGTCACAGGTTCGAAGCTCCCACCAGTGTTCCCCTTTGTCGTATCGCTTTTTTCCTTTTTCAGCATATGGCTCTAAATAGAATGCCATGGAGGGAAAAGCTTCTCTGAACCATTTCCATGCACCCGTCTCTGTCATTCCGGGCTTGACCCGGAATCCAGGTTTTTCTGGATCCCCGCCTTCGAGGGAAAGACTCATTTTATTCCGTGTCCAGCCCTTCGGTATGAGAATCAGATATCGGCCCTTTGAAGGCGACCCATACCGCTTGATATCTTTCCCTACCAAAAACGGTTTTATCAATTCTTTGCTTTTTGGGTCTTCCTCAATAAGCTGCTGTTTTTTTTCCTCATCGATCACAAAGGCTTCATTAAGGCCGGTCTTTATGCCGTAATAAATCTTCCCTTTCACATATTCACCCAAGGGTATCCCGGTTGAGTGCAATTTATTGAGCAACGTCTGTGCCTTTTCGTCAACCAGTGACCAGCCTTTATCATCAAGGGACGCAGACGACACCGTATACCTGTGCTTTTTGATGTAATTCTGAAGGTTATCGAAAGATAAGGTATTTACGCGGGTTGCATAGAATGTAGGGGCAACCCTATGTGGTTGCCCGGATTTGGGCGGCCACACAGGGCCGCCCCTACGAATTCTGATGATACACGGATATGTTGTTGCGGACTCAAAGACCGGCAGATCGCCGAAGTCGATAATTTCTTCGATACGCTGGGTCTTCATCCACCGGCGGAGAGGTTCTCCGTAATTTGCCCGCATCCATTTGTTGGCAACGATATAACTGAAAAGGCCGCCTTTCTTTAAAAGAGATACTCCTTTTTCGATGAAGTACGAATAGAGATCGGCAGTTCCCTGATAAACTTCATAGTGATTTTTGAAGTAGTCTTTAAACTCTCCCAGCATCTCCTGTCGCACATACGGCGGATTCCCGATGACCACATCGAACCCCCCTTCACTTCCCCCCTTAGCAAGGGGGGACTGAGAGGGGTGTATTATCTCACCGAACCCGGTCGATTTCGAATTCCAGTCAAAGGGGTTGATGCGGCTCTTGGTTTCGTCGTCCCACCCTCTCCCTAACCCCCCCCCATCAAGGGGGAGGGTAGAATGACTGATTCCCCGCCCCTTGCGGGAGGGGTAAGGGGAGGGGGATTCGAATATGTCATACCCTATAAGGCTATTCCCGCATTTGATGTTATTGCTCAGGGGCGGAAGGAGGTGCTGTTTCTTTGGCAGGAGCCCTCTTTCTCCCTCCAAAGCCTTGAGATAAAGGCTCATCATGGTTATCTCAACAGCCTGCGGGTCAATATCGACACCGAAGATGTTGTTTCTTAATATCGCTGCTTTCGTGCGCAACGGCAGAGCGAGGTCTTCGGGGCTGACTTTATAGTAAAAGTCAAAGAATTGGGTCTGGGCCTCTTTCGGGTGGTTGCGATAGTACTCAAGGTGATAATCGATCAAGTATTGATAGGCTCCGAGCAGAAACGAGCCGCTTCCGCAGGCAGGGTCGAGTATCTTTATGTTTGCTATTTGTCTTGGCGTTTTGCCTTCGATGATTTTCCCGACGGTGTTCTTCACAATGTAATCGACAATGTATTTGGGTGTGTAATATACCCCTCCCGCTTTCCTGACCTCGGGCTTTTCCTCGACCTTCACTCTCTGCGGCGTGACTCTGATGGTGCTCCCTAAATACCGTTCATAGATGCTCCCGAGGAGTTCAACCCCGATGGCGTCAAACCGGTAACGGCTTTTCGGGAAATAGAGGTTTTCTATAATCTCTGCTAATAGGTTTGAATCGACCTCTGCTTTTTCACAGGCATGGGGCTTGAAAATATCTCCGTTCAGGTCGTCGTTCACCTCGTGGAAAAGGTCTAACAGATGGGTCATGATTGATTTCCGTTTGCCTTCTTCCTTCCACTGCGCAACGATTTCCCACAGTTCCCTGTCCGTCCGGATTTTTCGGTCTTCTGCGATGCGGATGAAGATAATCCTGTCCAGAAGCTTCTGCACAACATCATTCAAGAGCTTGCCGTCAAATTCAGGATTCCGCCTGTGAACGTCCTTTGCGAGTTCAGTGCGCCATATGGTCAGATCTTCAAGGAAAGACTTGTCCGGAGGTATGCGTAATCTTTTGCTCTTCGTGTCCCTCGGCAGAAGGGCTTCTAATGAACCCTGTTCGACCCTTTCTCTGGAGAGTTCCCATAGCTTTTCGATTTTATCAAGGTAATCAGTGTATTTAAAATCGAAGATCAATCCTTCATTGGAGAATTTAGGGTTTGGTTTTAGTGAGGCGTCAAAGAGTTTGAATTCTTCAAAATCCGTAAGGATTACAAAGAATACCTCTTTTGTAGACCATGCGTAGCTTTTTGCCTGGAGGATGTGGTTCACCTCATCCAGAGCTACTGAGGGGGCTTTTGCTTCGACAAAGAATTTTGTTGCGCCGTGAATTCTGAAATTATAATCAGGTCTTCCGGTCGTCTCCGGTGAAAGCTCCACGATCACGTCGCGTTCATGCGGCGGCGTCTGTGCTTTATTTTCTATATCCCAGCCGAGGGCTTTGAAAAAAGGGTTTAAAAAATCGATCCTTACCTGTGCTTCAGGATAACCCTTTGAAAGGTAGTGGTTCTTGTCTTTTTCGAATTTGGAGAGTAAAGCCTGCAGTTTTCCCCTGAATGAATCGATGTCAGACATCGAACTGATTATATCACATTAAAACATCCCTGCCCTCGCAAGGGTCAGGGCTATAACTTCTTTTGCCCCGGCTTTTCTCAGTTGTTTCGCACATTCTGAAACTGTAGCTCCTGTTGTCATGACGTCATCAACCAGTAAAAGCCTCAGATTTCTAATATGACCATTCACTACAAACGCATTGCGGATATTCATCACCCGTTCCTTTGCAGAAAGACCTACCTGTGGCGGCGTCAAGCGTGTCTTAGTAAGGATGTCCATGAACAGAGGAACCCCGAGCTTCCCGGAAAGAATCCGTGCCAGGAGAAGAGACTGGTTAAAGCCCCTTTTCCTCAGATTTCTCCTGTGTAAAGGAACTGGCACTATGCCATCCACTGCGGGGAAATCGAGGGTGAACAGTAATTCTCCGAGCGGCTGAGCAAGTCTTCTTTGACCGTAGAATTTCAACTGGTGAATAGCCTCGGCAAGGACACCTTCATACACGCCAAAGGTCATTGCCCTGGAAAACGGGGGCTTTTCTTTCAGGCAGGTTCCGCATACTGAGGCATATTCAGACGGGAGGGGCAGAGAACAAACCCTGCAATGCGGGCCTGAATATCGTGCCATGAGAGACCAGCACCCGGAACAAAAAGGAGATTCATTCAACAGATCGGAGTTTTTCCCGCAGACCGGACAGAGGGTGGGGAAAAAGAGACCGGCAAGCTTAATGATCAGGGCATGTCTGACAGGAGAGGTGATCCGCATTTGCCACATTTTGGTCCGAGATGCAGTTTTTCCGTAGATACTTTATTCTTCACTCCGCAACCCGGGCAGAGAAGGAGCTGAAAATCAGGCGGAGAGGATGGGTCATCAGGAAACGGCGGTGGCACAGGAGAGTCTGATGCTTGAGAAGGGTGTTCCCGGAGAAATGATTCCGCGTAGCGAATAAACTGGTCGTCTTTTTGGGTGAGCTCTACCCCCATGCCGTTTTTGGTCGGATACACCACTGTTTTGATCGTGCGCCTCACAATGCCTTTCATGCGGGATATCTGATTATCAGGCAAGACCAGTTCGATGTCGACTGTAGTGCCGGGTGCAAAACCACGGTTGGTTTTAATGAAAAGACCGTTCATCGAGAGGTTGCTCAGGATTCCCCGATGGGTGAATGCACCCGAACGGAAGGTTACCTCAAGCCTTTTGGTAAACCTTCGATGGCGCTGGTACCCCCGTTCACGATCCATTAAATTGTTCTTTGAGCAGTATGAGTTCGTCCCTCCTCTGGCCTGTAGAGATCAGGTGGACGTCAACGCCGAGCATAGTTTCGATTTTTTTGATGTACGACTGTGCGGCCTCCGGAAGTTTTTTGAAATCCCTTATGCCGGAAGTATCCGCTTTCCATCCTTCTACTTCTTCATACACAGGCTCGCAGCCTTCAAAAATCTGCGTTTCTTTTGGAAACTCATTATATAGGGAACCCTTATGCGTGTAGGAAGAACAGATCTTTATAGAATCCAGTCCGTCGAGAATATCAAGCTTTGTGATGGCGAGACCGGTCACGCCGTTGATCCGGACAGAATGACGGAGCACGACTATGTCCAGCCAGCCGCATCTCCTCGCTCTTCCCGTGGTAGCGCCGTACTCCCCGCCCCGCTCTCTGAGGTGTTCTCCGAGGGAGTCATGTATCTCGGTGGGAAATGGTCCGCTGCCGACTCTTGTAGTGTAGGCTTTTACCACACCGAGGACCTTCGATATCTTTGTCGGACCGACGCCGAGTCCTGTACACGCGCCTCCTGCGATAGCATTTGAGGAGGTGACATAGGGGTATGTCCCGTGGTCGATATCGAGGAGCGTACCCTGTGCTCCTTCGAACAGGACATTCCCATGAGCGGCGATGGTTGAATTCACAATGATGTCGGTATCGGCGATATACTCGGCGAGCGCCTCGGCATATACCATATATTCCCTGTATATTTCTTCAGTGTGAAAACGGGGAGCTTTATAAAGATGTTCAAGCAGGAAATTGACGTGAAAGAGATGAGCATCGAGCTTCTCCCGAAAAATCTCAGGATAAAGAAGGTCGGCAACTCGAATACCCGACCGGCCCGCTTTGTCGCAATACGCAGGGCCTATCCCCCTTCCCGTGGTTCCGATATTCTTCACGCCCCTCAGCCGTTCATTCTCTCTGTCTACTGCAACGTGATAAGGCATAATAAGATGGGCGTTCTTGCTTAAAAAAAGGTTGTTTTTTATTGCAACACCCCGTTCCTTAAGCCCCTTGATCTCCTGAATAAGGGCTCCGGGATCAACCACAACACCATTACCGATCAGGCAGACCTTGTTTGGATTGAGTATCCCGGAGGGAATGAGATGAAGAATGAATTTCTCATTATTGATCACTACGGTATGGCCTGCATTGTGGCCGCCCTGAAAGCGGGCTACGACGTCCGCCTTTTCAGAAAGAACATCAACGATCTTTCCTTTCCCTTCATCTCCCCATTGCAACCCGACAACAATCACATTCGGCATGTCAGAACCTCGTTTACAGACGTATTTGTTTCACTGAGAGGATATTCGGAAGCCCCTGGATTTTCTTCAGGAGAGCAGGAGAAGCCGGAGAATCTATGCTGACAACGGAAATTGCAGTGCCCCCCGGCGTTTCGCGTCCGAAATGCATCCTTGCGATATTGATCTTGTTCTTCCCGAGAAGAGAACCGATGTTCCCGATCACCCCGGGTTTATCATTATTGTACATAAACAGGAGCGCTCCCTCGGGTATAATTTCGACCTTGAAGTTTTCGACAAAAACAATGCGGGGGTCTTTCTTCCCGTACAGCGTACCTGCAAAATAGCTGGTCTTCTTCTTGGCATTTATCCTGAGGGCAATTAAGCTCTGATAATCACCCTGGTCCGTGCTCTTTATCTCTTTTATCTCGATGCCGCGCTCCCTGGCAATGAGAGGTGCATTCACAAAATTCACTGTCTCCTCGAGGATAGGGGTAAGAAATCCTTTCAGGGCAGCAATCGTCACAGGGGCGGTGTTGATGTCCGCAGCGTCCCCCTTGTATTCGATCGTGATCTGGGTTACCCCGCCTTCGAACATCTGGGCTGCGAAACAACCGAGCCTCTCGGCAAGATTGATATAAGGGTTGAGTTTTGCAACCTGGTCAGAAGGGATGGACGGGAAATTTATCGCGTTCCGTATGGTATCGTGAACAAGATAATCAACAACCTGTTCTGCAACGGCTACTGCAACATTTTCTTGTGCTTCCCTTGTAGATGCGCCGAGATGAGGGGTTGTCACGACCGAGTCGAGCGTCAGGAGAGGATTGTTCTCCGGAGGTTCTTTTTCGAGTACATCAAGGGCAGCGACCGCTACCTTGCCTTCAACAAGAGCGTCGTAGAGGTCCTTTTCGTTGATGATACCTCCCCGGGCGCAGTTGATAATCCGGACGCCGGGTTTCATGGTCTTTATCACTTCTTTATTGATCAGATTTTTTGTCTCCGGCGTGAGCGGGGTATGTATGGTTATAAAATCGGCGCGTTTGAACAACTCCTTGAGAGCGACCTTTTCCACACCCATTTCTTTTGCTTTTTCTTCGCTGAGAAACGGGTCGAACGCGATTATATTCATGGAGAAAGCCTGCATCCTCCTTGCCACCTGGCTTCCGATGTTTCCTATGCCGACGATACCGAGGGTCTTGTTAAACAGCTCAACACCCATGAACTTCTTCTTTTCCCATTTTCCCGATTTCATCGACATGGTTGCCTGAGGGATCTGCCGGGCAAGGGATACCATAAGCGCGATCGTATGCTCGGCGGTCGTAATCGTGTTCCCGCCGGGTGTATTCATAACGACGATGCCTTTTTTCGTGGCGGCTGTTTTGTCTACATTGTCGAGTCCTGAACCGGCACGCCCTATGACTTTGAGATTTTTCGCTGCTTCCAGTATATCAGCGGTCACCTTTGTAGCCGAACGGATGATAAGTCCGTGGTAATCACCAATGCAAGCCTTCAGTTCATCCGGGCTCATGCCGGTTTTCACGTCGACCTTGAGACCGGCGTTCTTGAGTATGTCAACACATTTTGTGGAGATGTTGTCGCTGATCAGAACCTTCATGAAGCCTCCTTACGCCATTAATAATTCCTGTGCCGCAGCTACGCCTGCGCCGAGTTTCACCGGGTGACCCATCCCTTTTAATACCATCTCTATACCTGCAATCGCAGTGATGACATCGAATCTGTCTGCATACCCCAAATGAGCGATGCGGAATATTTTCCCTTTGGCTTTGTCCTGCCCGCCCGCTGCGGTTATGCCGTATTTCTCCCTGAGGTTTTTGTAGACTGCCTGTCCGTCGATCCCCTGGGGAGCCATGATCGCAGTCACTGCATTCGACGGAGATTCCCTGGGGTATAATTCCAGCCCAATTGCCTGAACAGCCTTCCGGGTGGCATTTGCAAGCCATTCATGCCTTCTGAAGACTTTCTCCAGCCCTTCAGCCTGGAGCATCTTCAGGCTCTCATTCAGACCGATGATGAGGGTGACGGGAGAGGTAAAGTTCGTCTGATTTTTTGCAAGGTTTTCCCGTTCCTTCTTGAAATTAAAATAGAATTTTGGCATTGTCGAAGTTTCTGCCTTTGCCCATGCCTTTTCGCTTACACTCACAAAGGCGAGACCGGGCGGCAGCATAACCCCCTTTTGCGACCCTCCGACCATGATATCGATGGCCCATGCATCTGCCTTCAGGTCATGGGCGACGAGCGCGCTTATTGCATCCACGATGAACAGGGTGTCGTCAAACTGTTTCACCACAGATCCCAGTGCCTGAATATCATGGTAGACCCCGGTTGAAGTCTCTGACGCCTGCACAAAAACACCCTTTATGTCCCTGTTCTTTTTCAGTTTCTCCTCAACTAAGGAAGGCTTTACCGCATATCCCCATTCGACAACGATTTCCTCAACATCAAGGCCGTAAGCCTGACAGATCTTTGTCCAACGTTCTCCGAATTTTCCGCCGTTTATCACGAGAACCTTATCGCCTTTATTGAAGAAATTATTCACAGAGCCGACCATGCCGCCGGTTCCGGTCGAGCAGAGGATAAGCACATCATTTCTGGTCTGATATAACCATTGAAGCCCCTTCTTTGCTGCATCAAGAACGGGGAGAAAATCAGCCGAACGATGGTGAATGATCGGCGCTGCCATTGCAAGGAGCACATCCGGGGGAACAGGCGTTGGACCTGGCGCCAAGAGATAGCGTTTTAACATGAAAAACCTCCTGAAAACCCTTATTTAAAAATATGTTGAGAAGATTAGCCAGACTTTGGAAATTAGCACAATACGGGTTCTTTGGTCAAGGGTGGCTCTTTACAATATCCTGAAATCGTTATTATAATTAATGCTATGAAGAAGAAAATTCTTATCAGTATATCAATTCTTTTAATAGGATTCCTTCTTGGCGGGATCACGTTTTACCTTCTCGGGAGGGTTTCCGGACAGAATAAATACCTGCCTTACCACGGCAATCCGAATGTGCCGGGCCAGATAATCGAGACAAGCAAGGCTTTTTCAGAGATTGTGACTGCGGTATCGCCGACAGTGGTAAATATTTCTACCACGAAGGTTGTAAAACGCGATCAGGGGCCGTTCTTCGACGATCCCTTTTATGATTTCTTCAATCCCTTTCATGATTTCAACGCGCCCAGGAAATGGAAGGAGAAAAGCCTTGGGTCAGGAGTTATTGTCTCTGCGGACGGATACATTATTACGAACAACCATGTTGTCGACAAGTCGGACGAAATAAAGGTTACCCTCCTTGACCGGAGGACATTCAAGGGAGCGATCGTCGGCGCCGACCCGAAGACCGATGTCGCTATCTTGAAAATAGACGCGGGCAACCTTCTCCCATTGACGTGGGGTGATTCAGACAAGTTACAGGTGGGAGAGTTCGTCCTTGCGATAGGAAGTCCCTACGGGTTGAGCAATACCGTAACCATGGGAATCATCAGTGCTGTGGGAAGGGCCAACGTCGGGATCGCTGACTACGAGGACTTCATTCAGACCGATGCTGCCATAAACCCGGGAAATTCAGGCGGGCCCCTGGTGAATATACGAGGAGAACTGATTGGGATCAACACGGCAATATTTTCGAGGACAGGGGGATATCAAGGGATAGGGTTTGCAGTGCCGAGCAATATGGTGCGTCTTATTATGGACCAGCTCATTCAGCAGGGGAAGGTTACCCGTGGATGGGTTGGGGTTACGATCCAGGAACTCACTTCGGAGCTGGCTTCTGAATTTGGATTGAAGAGATCGAATGGCGCTCTGGTGAGCGATGTCGCAAAAGACAGCCCTGCCGCAAAGGCGGGGATCCTGAGGGGCGATATTATCCTGGAGTTCAACGGGAAGGAAGTAAAAGACGTAAGCAGCCTGCGCAATATGGTTGCCCAGAGCAAGTCGGGTACTGAAATCAGCATGAAGATATTGAGGTCCGGAAAAGAATTTACCGTGAAAATAATCATCAAAGAATTGCCGAGAGAAGTTGCCGAAGTCACGACTGATCAAATGCCCATTGAGACAGAGTCAACGATCCTTGCAGGACTTACCGTAATGGATCTTTCGAAAGAAATTATCCGGCAGCTTGGTTTCAACAAAGGTGAGAGAGGTGTTGTGGTTGTCCGGGTTGAACCCGGAAGCCCTGCAGATGAGGCCGAGATTAAAAAAGGAGATATCATAAAGGAAATAGATAAAAGAGAGATCAGTAATCTGAATGACTACACCAGAATCTCCTCAAATATAAAAAGAAATTCCTCGGTTCTTCTGTTTATTAACCGTGGCGGCAAGAAGTTCTACGTCATTCTCAAATCAATATAGCGTCACTGAGCCACGGGGGATGCAGTACCTCATCTGTTTTTCATCAGGCGGGTGAATACCGCCCGTTTTAAATACAGTCGCAATTTTGCAATGGAAAGGAGGTGAGATACGATGTTTATTTTTTCCCGAATCGCATTTTTTCTCCTCTTCGCACTCTCAGGATACTTTGTTGGAATTCAGTATGATTTTGCATGGTATGGTATCCTGACAGGCAGCATTTTTGGATTGGCAGCGATTGCTGCAGAAATGAAACTCAAAAAGATTGAACTAGGGTCTTTCATCGGTGGGTTGTTGGGTCTTTCCTTCGGACTTTTGTTTTCTTACCTTCTCTTATTCCCCCTGAAACTCTTTCTTGGAGAAGAGACAAAGATAGTATCCTTTGCATTAATGGCGGTTCTCGGGTACGGAGGGCTTTTCTTTGGTTTCAGCAGGGGCAAGGCGATATCATTTGCGGGTATTGTCAGGCTCTTCAGAGGACAGGGTTTAGAGGAGAACCTAAAGATTCTCGATACGAGTGTAATCATAGATGGGCGTATTGTTGACGTCTGCGAGACAGGATTCCTTGAAGGGGTATTCATTCTGCCCCAGTTTATTCTTCAGGAATTACAGCATATAGCAGATGCTCCTGACCCGATGAAAAGGGCAAGGGGGAGAAGGGGGCTTGATATTCTGCACAAGATTCAGAAGATGTCACGTATAACCGTCAGGATTGTTGAAGAAGATCTACCGAAGGTGAAGGAAGTTGATGCAAAGCTGGTTGTCCTGGCAAAACTCCTCCATGCAAAGGTCATAACCAATGATTTTAATCTTAATAAGGTTGCAGAACTCCAGGGTGTGCCGGTATTGAATATTAATGAACTGGCCAACTCGCTTAAACCGGTTGTCCTTCCGGGAGAAACCATGAAAGTCTTTATTCTGAAGGAAGGGAAAGAGTACAATCAGGGCGTTGCATACCTTGATGACGGCACCATGGTAGTTGTGGAAAACGCCAGGAGGACGATCGGCAAAAATGCAGAGGTCACGGTTACGAGTGTATTGCAGACCACTGCGGGAAGGATGATATTCTCAAAGCTCAAAGAGGAATATGAGCGGGACGAATTGAAGGCGGCAAAGTAAGGGTGAACAGGGACAATGGCGCTCCGTCACTTCCAACCCGTTTCAGGGATAAGGGATGGAAGAGTATCGGTAATCCAGATTAAATTTTGGGGTGAACATGGGTAAACCTTCGGCGGACAAAAGGATATGAAGAGTAAAAAGGTACAACCTGACGTGATTGCAATCGTTCCGGCTGCAGGGACCGGGAAGCGGTTTGGAACCGGGGGCCACAAGCAGTTTGAGACCCTGCAGGGTAAACCCGTCCTCATATGGCCGCTGGAAATATTCCAGAGCATTCAGAGTATTCAAGAGATTATCCCTGTGCTTGCACGCGATGATATGGAGCAAGGCAGAGAAATATTTGCCAGGTACCGGATCACAAAAATCAGAAAGATCGCCCCGGGAGGAAAAGAACGGCAGGATTCAGTATGGAACGGCCTGGAACTCGTCGGGGACAAACAGAGCATAATCCTTATTCATGACGGAGTCAGGCCCCTGATAGAAAAGCATCTCGTGGAAGCTCTCATTCAGGAGATGATCGGGAATCTCGCCAAATCAGGCCTCTGCGACGGGATCGTTCCCGGCGTGCCCCCCAAGGATACCGTAAAAGAAGTATCGGGACGGATTGTAAAAAAGACCCTAAAGCGGAATAAGCTCTGGGCTATACAGACGCCACAGATTTTCCCGTACAAAATAATTTATAATGCATATAAAAAAGCTATACAGGAAGGATATTACTCGACAGACGATGCCGCGCTCGTTGAGAAATACAAAGGGAAAGTATGCATTGGTCCGGGATCATACAGGAATATCAAAATAACGACACCGGAAGACCTGAAGATTGCAGAAGCACTCTTAAAAAACCCTGTTTAAGGTCTGTATAGTAAGGTATAAAGCAGATATTTTGACACCCTCCCCAACCCCTCCCCTCAAGGGAGGGGCGATTCTACTCCCCTCTCCCTTGAGGGGAGAGGGTAAGGGTGAGGGTGTTTAACAGTTTATCACTACTGTCCGGTTATCGATTTTAAGGAATCAGATAACCTATTGAAGTATAACAAATAAATGAACAAAACAATATTTTTCGATTTG
>JAKLQR010000287.1 GCA_022013235.1 Thermodesulfovibrionales bacterium
AAAATATCAAGTCCTATCTGTTGATGATTTTAACTGTAGAACTATTGTATGTTTTTCAAAATGGAGGTTTGAGACTTTCTGGAAGTTGTCCATACCTCAATGCGCCCACCTGCTCCATAAAAAAAAATTTGTCTCCGGTAAAAATAAAAAAGCCAGCGTGATCATTTCTTATCATGCTCGCTGAAAAAACAACATCATTTATTTAAACATGAAATCAAGCATTTTCTTCGAGGTTGGCATTTTACTGCTTTCAGGAAGTGATAATAGCCCCCTCAGAAGCAGAAAATCAGCTTTTCTGCGCTTGCATCTTTCATCTTGAACAGGTGAACTTTAATCCGCCTTCATTTATACTGCTCGATCAAGTTCTTTTCTCACGGCCAGTCCCAGTTTCTCGATGACATAGGGCTTTCTCACATAGGCGCCGGCACCAAGAGCCTGGGCGTCCTTCACGCGATCCGACTCTGAAAAACCACTCACGATGATCGCCTTCTGTTCAGGATGGATTTCAAGCACGCTCCTGTAGGTGTCCAGTCCGTTCATACCGGGATCCATAATCATGTCCAGAAACATGAGATCAACCTTATGCTCCTTCAAATAAGCTAACGCCTCTTCACCGCTGGAAACGCTTGTTACTATGTAATTCAGTTTCCTGAGCATCTCTTCTGCCAGATCCCGCTGCCCTTTGACATCATCCACAATCAGTATCGATTCGCCTTTCCCTATGTATTCGGAAACGGATACGGCAACATGTTCAGCAGATAATTCTTCCCTTGTTATAGGAAAATAAAGGATAAATGTGCTTCCCCTTCCCTCTTCGCTCTCTATGTTGATGTAGCCATTATGATCCTTCACTGTACCCCAGACCACAGCCAGTCCTAATCCCGTTCCGCTTCTCCCCATGACCTTCTTCGTATAAAACGGCTCAAAGATGCGTTTCAGATCATCCGCATTTATACCTTCACCTGTATCGGATACGGAAAGGACAACATAGTCTCCCTCCTGAATCTTATCATATCCCTGAATCGGCTTGTCCAGATACCGATTGATTGTTTTGATGGTTATGACTCCGCCTTTCGGCATCGCTTCATTCGCATTGGATACCAGATTGAATATGGTCTTGCCGAGATGTACGGAAGAGGCAGAAATGTTCAACAGATCCGGATCAAGATCGGTCTTGATCTTTACAGCAGAATGGTAGGAAAACAGCTTCTCAAACTCCGGTGAATGTTGCCAATCAGCAATGATTTTATTCAGGTTAAGAACGTCTTTGCCGGAGACCCCTCTTCTTGCCAGGGTCAGAAGATCACCCACAATCATGGCTGCCTTCTGGCCTCCCTCCATAATGTTAACAAGTTTGGATCTTATCGGGCTTGACTTATCCGTACCCATCAGGAGCAATTCCGCATAGCCGACTACAATGCCCAGAACATTGTTGAGATCGTGGGCGACGCCACCCGCCAGAATTCCCAGGGACTCCATCTTTTCAGATCGCTGCAGACGTTCTTCCAGGCTTCGCCTTTCCTCCTCAGCCCTTACACGCTCCGTTATGTTCATAACGAGATTCAGTGTTGCGGGTCGACCTTCCCACTCGATCATGACAGAACTGATCTCAATCCATTGGATCTCTCCACTTTTGTGGATGATCCTGTAAGTATGCCGGGTGGGTGTCGTATCTCCATGGATCTTTTGACGATATCGTTCTATTACTGCATCCCGATCTTCGGGATGCAGTAATTCAAAAATGGGGGTCGACAGGAATTCCTGTTCCGTATAACCGAACGACGCTGACGCCATGCTATTCACGAATTTGACCATCCCGTCCTGTATCACCAAGATGGTTTCATTGGCATTTTTCACCAATGTCTGATATTTTTCCTCACTCTTACGCAGCACATCCTCGGCCCTCTTGCGCTCGGAAATATCTCGGGACACGATCAGAATCCCGACAGGCTTACGATCCTTATCGCGCAAAAAAGAGAAGCTGGCCTCCACCCAGATAATGGAACCATCCTTCTTGTATTCTTCCAACTCCAATATGCGTGTTCTATCGGGATCAGCCGTTCCACTGGCCTCCAGTTGCATCTCTTCTTCAAATATGGTTAGGCTGGCCCGCATAGATTCAGGGGTTAAGACCTCCTCAAGGGTCTGCTCCATGGCCTCCTCAACGGTGAATCCACGAAGACTCATGATGGCCGGACTGACATAGGTAAAGTGCAGATTCATATCCAGAACCGATATCTGGTCAGCCGTGTTTTCAGCGATTAGACGGTATTTTTCTTCGCTCTTTTGCAGAGCATTTATTGTTTCATTCAACTGTATCGTTTTCTGAGTCACATTACGGCGGAGAGTACGGTTCCAGAGTATAAGGATACCGCCCAACAGAACAAGTGCCCCCATCAGATAAAAAAGGTATACCAGGTAACGAGTTATCGGGATTGGGGTGCCGAGCCATCTTTTCCTGATTTTTTCGTGTTCCTTTTGAGAAATCCCGGCAAAGCCGCTTTTGACGATGGCCAGAAGATCCTTTCTCTCTTTGGGGACTGCCCGGTGAAACTGGCCGGTGTACAGAGGTTCGGTGTGCCGGTAATTCTTCGCAATGTTCATTTTATTAAGAAAGTAAAGGGCAGGGGGTGCGTCAATGCAGAATACATTGACCTTATGCTCCATAGCCGACCGGATGATGCTTTCGTAACTTGGAAATTCCTGCAATGTTGTAATGCCGTTTTTCTTCAAAAAATCAATGCAGGCGTCGCCAGCCTTGACACCTATGGTAAAGCCGCGCAGAGATTTTATATCATTTATACCACTGATATCGTTGTGAAAAAATATTGGAACATCAATTGAAGCATATGGGGCTGTAAAGGCGAGTTTTTTAGCCCTTTCTTCCGTAAAGAAAATGGTATCTATCACCTGGGCTTCCCCTTCGGCAATTGTCTTTTGGGCC
>JAKLQR010000288.1 GCA_022013235.1 Thermodesulfovibrionales bacterium
TCCTTCAGCAACGACGTCGAAGACCGTTCCGGCCATGTCCCGCGGCACTTCCTGTTCGAGGGATGCGACCCGTGCGTCTCTTTCTTTTGTGACTTCGCCTGAGTCAGGGGTGAGTTCGCCGCCCACAATCTTCATAATTGTGGATTTGCCTGCCCCGTTTCTGCCGACCAGGCAGACCCGTTCCCCCCGCTCGATCTGGAGGGTAACCCCGTCGAGAAGCACGGGGCCGCCGAAGGCGAGCTTTACCTCTTGCAAACTCACTAATGCCACGTTTTTAGCTTAACATTCAGTGAAATTAAATTCTCACTGCCTGTTGTTGAGGTGGGCAGGTTTTATTTTACCGATTACGCCGCTCTTCCTCTAACTCATTTATCCAAATTTTCAAAGCTTTCCTTGCTTCCTTATCCACAAATGAGAAAATGCGTTGAGCGGTGTCGTGAAAACGGGAGTTGGAATGTCCGGCCACCTTCACCACGTGAAAGCCGAATTCGTCGTGCAATTCGTAAAATGTGCGATAGAGAGAAGCGTTGCCTAACTGCCGGTTTGTCTTTTTCGAAAGGAATCCTCCTGCCAGCAAGCGGGGTTTTCTCTTAAGAAGGCCTGAAACGCACTGAGAATCGGAATATATTGTGAGGCTTCCCTGTGGTCCCTGCCGATTCTCTGTGAGCGCCCATAAAACGGTCTGAAGTTCGAGCCTTGTCGATGAAGTGCCTTCGAATCTCTGCACCTTTAACCGTTCGGTTATCTTGTCTCTTCCAATAACTCCGGAAGAGGTCTCCAGAAATGAAGCGGGGACCATGATATAAGCGCCCACACCGAGCTTGTGCACGGGACTGACACTCCCATCGATGAAAAGGGCAAAATCCTTTGTGAGTGCTTTCACGACATCAAACTCCTGAGCAATACTACGGTATGCATTCTCTATCTTACCTCGGGCCGGCATCGACTTTACAGCAGAGTTGCAGAATGCAGTCGATACAGAACGGAAGAATTTGTTGCCGAATAGGGGGAAACAAATCAACAAAATAGAGGTTGAATGATAAAATATATTCAGTGGAAGAGATTTGTTTTAAAACAGGTAAAAACAAAAGCCGGCAACAGCTCCGGCGTTTTGACAGTACTTTTTGATGGAGATGAGGCCTAACGGGTGAGCGGGGACAAGAACAGAAAAAGCGTGCCGGGTGGCAAACCTGATGCGCACGATCATGATGAAGAGAAAGAAAAAATCCTTTCTGTCGCGCTCAGGAATATGGTAATGATCGACGGAAAGGTGTACGGGCTGGAGGACGACGCTGAGCCGGATGCCTTTGTGGACTGCGCGTCGAAAATCTCATCGTGCAGGGCCAACTGCTGTTCTTATGTGTTTGCCCTGACGCAGGAGGAAGTAAAAAAAGGTTTTTACCAATACAATCCAGACCGGCCTTACTACATGGCAAGAGATGAGGACGGGTTTTGCCCGTATCTTGACCGCGTGACCTTTTTCTGCAGTATCCATGACAGGCGCCCCCTGCGGTGCAGGAAATATACCTGCGAGCATAGCGTCCGCCGGCTTCCACAAAGAAAGGATTGAGTCTGCCGTGAACAGAATGGAGAACGAATTCGCGAAACAAGGTGAGACGGTAAGGCTTTCAAGGGAATATTAAGTGACGTTTCTTTCGAGCTCAAGGAAAATCTGGAATCTGTTCGGGCGTTTTTTCGAGACTGAATAGGCGACGATCGTGTCCCCCGAATAGAACTCCTGAGTGAGAAGCAGCGCAGGAAGCTCGTTCGCCCCGATGCTTCCGCTTTGCTCTTCGGTAAGATGGGTGATGTCGATATAATTCCTGACTCTGGTGATTCTTATCCCGTATTTCTTCCCGAAGAGATCAAAGAGAGACCGGTGCTCGATGTCGTCCTCTAACAGGAGAGGACAGACATGATAGGGGACATAGATTTCCTGAAGAATAACGGATTCCTCGCGGACTTTCCAGAGTTTCTTGATATAAATAATATGTTTGTCGGGGGTAATGTCGAGCTTCAAATCAAGGCCGTCGACAGGCATCATGACTGTCCTGACAAGGACCTCGGATGTGGGTTCCGCATCATAATCAAGGAGCAGTTCTTTCATGCTCGCATGCATGGGGAACCCTTCGGAGAAAGCATTCCTTTTAATGAAAGTCCCTTTTCCCTGCTGCCGCTTTAAGTATCCCTGCCTGGTGAGTTCAAGAACGGCTGTTCTCACGGTTGCCCGGCTGACATTAAACATTTTGCAGAGCTCTCCCTCGGTTGGAATCTGGGAACCTACCTGCCATTCATTGGTCTCGATCTTTTTCTTGATTATTCCGTAGACCTGGAGATAAAGCTTCTGATGGTCGTCTCTGTCGATTAATTCCATGTTATTTCAATAAAAAACTTAAGTCCTGGTTTTTCTCTGATTATGACTGATCAGGACATAATGCCCTGCCGGATTCCCCGGTATTAACCCTGCTTCATTCCGGTTGATGCTTCCCCTCTGAGGGTGAAAGTCAGGAGTTTCCAAAAAAATAATAAAGTTATTACAAACCATTAAATATAATAATGATATGCTTTTGTCTTGTCAATTGAATTCTTGTTATAAAGTTTTATAGGACATTATTTGGAATAAATATCTTTCAACTAATTGATATTAAATGGTTTATTGAATTATCAGGTGTTATTTGGAATAAGCGCAGGGTATTTCTGTTCATATTTAATTTTCAGAAATATTCAAAAAGAAAAACATTGCATAAAAAGCAGATAATGATGTTATAATAATTCGGTTTTATTCTTATAACATTATTTCATTTAAATTTATTTCGCCATTTTTTTGAAGTTGCACTAGTATATATTGAACTTATAAAGGAGAGAAGATCATGTTGCAACGCGTGTTCCCTTTTCTGGAATGGCTGAAAGGCTACAGATTCGACAAATTAAAGGCTGACGGAATAGCTGGGTTGACTGTTGCGTTGGTCCTTATCCCTCAATCCATGGCGTATGCCCAATTGGCGGGATTGCCATCCTATTATGGATTGTATGCAGCATTCCTCCCTCCCATGGTGGCTGCGTTATTCGGTTCCAGCAGGCAGCTTGCAACAGGTCCGGTGGCAGTCGTTTCGCTCATGACTTCGGCGTCTCTGAGCCCGCTTGCCACCCAGGGCAGCGAGAGTTACATTGGATACGCGATTCTGCTCGCCTTAATTGTGGGACTTTTTCAGTTTCTTTTAGGCGTCCTGAGGCTCGGCCTGGTCGTCAATTTCCTCTCCCACCCGGTTGTGAATGGCTTTACGAACGCTGCCGCCCTGATTATTGCCACTTCTCAATTGTCGAAGATGTTCGGAGTGACTGTTGATAATGCAGAACATCATTATGAGACGATCACGCGGGTTGTTCAGGCGGCAATACATTATACACACTGGCCGACTCTGATTATGGGCATAGGTGCGTTCGCGATAATGTTCATATTAAAAAAGATTTCTCCCAAAATCCCCAATGTCCTTGTCGCGGTTGCGATTACCACTGTTATTGCATGGGCGATAGGATTCGAACACAATGCCACGGTTGATATCGCAAGAATCGGGTCTCCAAAAGCAAAAGAACTTATCGCAAACTTTAATAGATCTCACGAAGAAATTTCAGCGCTCGCCAAACAACGGACGGAGATTACCACTCAGCTCGAAACACTCAAGGGGAGCAAGGACAAGATACCGTTCCTCAATATGAAATTGAATGAAGAAGTGATCAATACCCAGATGGAAGAGCTGAAAGAAAAAAATGGATCTCAGAGGAGCGAGATACGGGACCTGCTCTTCTCGGGGGTAAAGCAGCCCGACGGCTCCCTGACTTTTTATCTGAAGGATGAAGTGCCCCAGGGTGCGGTTACGGACGACAGAGTATGGCGCATCAGGGCCGGGAACAAACCGATAGACGAGAGTTCCCTACAGATGAAAGGCGGCGGTGCCGTGGTCGGGAAAATCCCTGAAGGACTCCCCTCGTTTACGATCCCGGCCATAACGGTAAAAAATATTATCCAGCTCCTGCCGTATGCAATAATCATTTCCCTGCTGGGTTTCATGGAGGCGATCTCGATTGCAAAAGCCCTTGCCGGGAAAACAGGGCAGCGGCTGGACCCTAATCAGGAATTGATAGGCCAGGGGCTGTCGAATATTCTGGGTTCTGTCGGAAAAAGCTACCCGGTTTCCGGTTCTTTTTCCCGTTCGGCGGTCAATTTTCAGGCAGGGGGGCTCACCGGGCTTTCGAGTGTGTTTACAAGCCTTACGGTAGTAATTGTGCTGTTGTTTTTTACCCCGCTGCTCTATCACCTCCCGCAGTCTGTGTTGGCGGCAGTCATCATGATGGCGGTTATCGGCCTCCTGAACGTCTCGGGCTTCATCCATGCCTGGAAGGCGCAGAA